>DATHEN010000403.1:0-2139 GCA_035318565.1 Polyangiaceae bacterium | reverse complement strand
TGGGCGCGCTCCTGGCTCAGGCGCATGTTGTAGGCGGCGTTGCCGGTGTTGTCGGTGTGGCCTTGCACTTCCACGGACTGGATGTCCGCGCGCTTCTTGAGCACGTCCGCGAGCTCTTCCAGAATGGACGCCGAATCGGGCAGGATTTCTGCCGAGTCGTGCTGGAAGTGCACTTGTTTCTTGAGCCGGAGCTCGTTGGGCGTGACGACCACGTTGGGCTGCGCGGGGCGTTTGTTGAGGGCGATGCGCGCCTTCACGTCTTCGCGTGGCTGAATTTCGAGCTCGGTGACGCTGGTGAGGTAGCCGGGCGCTTCCACGGTGATGCGCACGGGGCCGGGGGGAACGTTTTCGAAGCGGAAGGCTCCTGCGCCGTCTGCAATGAGCTCGAGCTCGCGGTTTAGCTTGTCGGTGATCTTCACCTTGGCTTGAGCCACAGGCGCGTTGCGCTCGGCGTCCACCACGCTGCCGACCACGTTGCCCACCTTGGGCAGGGACTCGAGCTGGCACTGCACGGTCACCACGATGCCTCCCGTGAGTGTGCGCGTTACTTGTCCACCGGGCGGCACGGGGGTGGGGGGGGCGCCGGCGGGCGCTGCGGGCGGATTCGGCTGCGATTCGCCGTAGGGGTTTGTGTACGGGTTTTCGGTGCCGGGACCGCTTGCGGGGATCAGCACGGGGCACTGCGCCGCGCGGTAGCCGGGTGCCGCGACGTTGAGCGTGTAGCTGCCTGCGTCGAGGTTTGGAGTGCGGAATGTTCCGTCTTCGGCCGTGATGAGGCCGGTCAGGTTTCTGCCATCGAAGCGCACACTCGCGCCGGAAATCGGCAAGTTGGTGCCCTTCTCGATCACCACGCCGTTGAGGTAGCGCTCGGCTTCTGCCGGCGCGGTGGTCGGTTTTTCGACCTCGACCTGCTGGATGATGGGATTGGGTTTCGTATCCACGGCATAAGCCACGCCGAAGTAGAGGTTCCAGGGCAGCTCGGGCGTGACCTCTTCCAGGAAGTCGTACGTGGCGCCGGTGCCGATATCGACCGCGGCGAGCAGCGCCAGGTTCTCGTTCCAGGGGTATAGGCGCGCGCCGACCGACAGGCGCGAAGGAACGGTGGCCAGGCTGGCGTCATCGCCCAGGCACTTGTCACCGCGCGTATCTGCGGCGGCTGCGTTGCAGGTGTATTCCTGGCGATTGACGGGTACGTCGATCGACCATTCGAGGAACGGACGCACCACTTCGAACGTGCCGTCTACGCCGAAGCCGATCTCCAGGGCGTCCGTGCGGCTGATGTTGAGGCCGAAGCGCTCGATGCGAGAGATGCGCGTGTTCTGGCGCTCTTCGATGTCATTCACGACGGCGCCCGAGTTGTCGAAGAAGTACCCGAGGTTGGCGTGGACGCGCAGCGGGATGCGGCTCTGAGGCTCCAGCTGATTTTGCAGGTCCAGTGTTGCCAGGCCGCGCAGCTCGAAGCTCGTGGCGGAGCCTTCCAGACCTACCGAACCGCTGCCGTTCAGAAACCAGAGTTGGGCCTCCCCGCCGAACGAGAATAAGCGCCCGGCCACGCGCGGCATGAACGCCTTCAAGCCGAAGTTGGTATCTCCCAGCGCCTGCAAGAGCTCCGGGTCTCCCCGGTCGTTCGACGTCGCGTACGAATGAAAGCCGAACGAAGCTTCCAGGAAGGGCAGCAGGGTCGCCGAAAGGCCGACATGCACACCCACGCGACTGACCTCGTCCGATCCCAAGTCCCCGCTGCCGGGCGTGGGGCAGTCCGAGCCGCTGCACAAGAACTCGGACCCACCAAAGTAGCTGCCGACGAGTGACATGCGGAACGTGCCGGCGGCTCCCGATCCCGCCTCGCTGAGGTGTAAGAGGCCGGTCGAGCCGCTCAGTGAGTTTTGAACGCGAAGCGAAAGGCGCCGCTCATCCGGCTCGGCAATGGCGGGTGGGACCGCGGTGGACGCCGAACCCGCTGCACCACCGAAGTTGACCTGCCCGCCGGCGCTGAAGTCGGGCTCTCGCAGAGTGTCCGCGGGCGCAGCCGGCGGTTGCGCGGGAGGCGGCAAAGGATCCCCGGGTGCGACGGGCGCGGGCGCAGCCGGAGCGGGTGCTGCGGGTGCCGGCGCGGCACCGGGCTGCGGGTCGAGTTGC
>DATHEN010000402.1:0-6968 GCA_035318565.1 Polyangiaceae bacterium | reverse complement strand
AGCCCCACGTTTCCTTCCGGGATGTATCAGAGCATTCAGTGGCTGAAGAACACGGTCCTGCCTTTGGGTAATCAGCCATAACGCTCACCCAAATGCACCCTTGACGTTCTGAAGGTCAACTTCGCGCTGCACGCGGGGTCGCAGCGTCCATGGCGAACGTGCGGAGCGTCGTGCGCACGAGCGTCAGATGCGGGAAGTGTTCTGAAATCGCGGCGCATGCGATCCGTGAAGAGCGACTCGCTGGACGGCACGACACGTGCTTTAGGCCGATTGCCCTGGACCTCCTCCAAACGCGTGCAGGGTTTTGCCAGGCGTGCGTTTGGAGGAGCGGGGTCAGCCTGGTCTCATTCGACTCTGCGCGCGGTGAGCGGAATGGTGAAGGTGACGGGACCGTCCTGGGCGCCGAAGTCGGTCGCACGTGCGATACCAAGCAGGCATTGGCCGAGGGGAGTTCCGTTCAATGCGGAGGGCGCCAGCGTTGCCGATTCTACCCGGCCGGACTTTGCGACCTGGAAGCGTACCGACACTTGCGGTCGGCCGGCGAGCTCACTCACGTGCTGGCTGAAGCAGCCTTCGATGCGCCCGCGCTTTTTCTGGAAGACGCGCGACAAGGCGGCGGCGTCGGTTTGACTTTGCGGCCGCGCTGGAGCGAGGTTTCGAGGTGGGGTCGATACCGCTCCTGCCGCAGTCGCTGGATCGGGGCTCGGCTCGGCCGTCGATGGAGCATTGGCCGCGGGCGGCGTTGCCGGGACCTGCGAATTCGGTGGAGCGGGACTTGGATTCTTTTCGACGTAGACGAATCGAGTGCGCTCGGCACTGGCTGAAGGACGATTGCGGAGGACCACGGCGAATCCGATCACGGCGACGATCGTCACTGCGATGAGCGCGATCCATAAAGTTCGATTGCTTCTCGGGCGACCCGCTTTGCTCGAAACAGACGGATCCAGCGGACCCTCGAGAAGGCTCGTCGCCGCTTCAGGTCGCGGTTTCTGTGCTGCTCGAGGCTCCGCTATCGTGAGTTTCTCGGAATCTCTCGGCTGTAAGGGGGGGACCGTGGAGTGCAGCGCCAGAATTGGAAGGTCCGCGTTGTCGCCGGGTGCCGAGCGCCATGCGAGATCGCGCGCCTGCAGCGCTTCGATCCGCAGCGCTCGCGGCAAATCGCCGTTGAAATCGCGTTGGATGCTGGCGACGAACTCGCCGAAAAACTCGTGCTCCTTGCGTGGCAAGACCATGCGGAGTGCGTCGGCCAATGCGGCCGCGCTGGGATAGCGCTCTTCCGGGTCCTTCGAGAGGGCGCGCGCTAAAATCGTGTCGAGCGCGGGCGGTACGTCGTTGCGCTGCGGGGCGAGCGGTCCCGGCGCGTCCATCAAGACACGGCGCACGATCTCGGCCATCTCTTTGCCGTGGAACGGATTTTTCCCCGCAAGTATCTGATAGAGCACGACGGCCGCGCTGTATGCGTCACTTCTCGGCGTGATGGGGCCGCCCGTGTAGATCTCCGGCGCGGAGTAGCTGAACTTGCCTTTGAATGCGCCGTCGCGCGTTCGATACTCGTCGGCTTCTGCAGCGCGTGCGATGCCGAAGTCCAAGAGCTTTATGTTGCCTTGAGTGTCGAGCAGAATGTTCCCCGGTGAAACGTCGCGATGCACGATTTGCATCGAAGAGCCATCCGCGCGCGCGAAAGTATGCGCGTAGTGCAGCGCATCGAGCACACGCGTCACGATGTGCACGGCATACTCGACGGGCATGGGCCGGCTCACGTCCCGCAGGTAGCGATGCCATTGGCCGAGATTGAAGCCGTGCACGTACTCCAGAACCATGACGTACGCGCCGTTCTCTTCGCCGAAATCGAGGATGTTGACGATGCCTGGATGCTGCAGGTTCGACAGGATGCGCGCCTCGCGAGCGAATGCGCGCGCCGCATCTGGATCCCCCATCAAGTGCGGTAGCACGCTCTTTACGACTACCGCGCGCGCGAAGCCCGCCGCGCCTTCGGTTCGCGCCAAGTAGATGACGCCCATGCCGCCGCGGGCCAGCGGTCCCACGATCCGATAGCGTCCGAGAACGACCGTGTTCGAGCCGGTTTGGTGCATCGTCTGCACGGCTAGCGTCCTGACCCGCGGCGCAGATAGTAATGCACGCCGCGCCGGGGATTCATGAACAGAATCGCCAGGGCTCGGTTCGCGGAGGATGTGGCGACCGCGCCGGAGAACCGCAGCTGTGCATCCAGCGGCAATGCTTTACCGCCCGCAGAAACGCTCCAGGTTTCGAGTGCCGTGCCGGCGACGGTCACGGTTTGTCCGGGCGTGAACTGACCGTTGCCGGGCGAGGTGAGACTCGCTGCGGGCGCCGCGTTGTCGAAGCGAATGTCGAGCGTCGTGACCTTGGAGCTTTCACCCGAAGCGGCCTGGAAGGTGAGGCGGCTCACGCCCTCGCGGAAAGCGCCCGACGTGAAGGCATGAAACGGCGCTGCGATCGAGAGACTCTCGGTCTTGCCGCCGGCTTTGGTTGCTCGCAGCGTGTAGGGACCCGTCTTCGGAGCCTTGGGCCAGCGCACCGAGATTTTCGGCAGCAGGTTTTGATAGAGCACCGTGTAGTTGCGCCCATCGGCGTCGACCACGGTTTCGGGCGCCGTTCGCGGCAAGCGCGCCGTGCCGGCGTCGCGCAGCACCGTGATCGAGCCCTTCTTGTGAATCTCTCCGGGTTTGCCGTCGCCAGCGAGGCAGCGCACCTGATAGCGATGACTGCCGGCGGGGACGAGCACGTTCACCGTGCCCGTGCCTTTGGAACGAATGCGGGAGCGTCCCTGGAGCTCCACGAGCGCCCCCTCGGCGCAGGCAGCTCCGGTCTCGAAACCAATCGCGGTAGGCGGCGCCGGATCGTGCACGGTAAACGAGTCGCCGGCGGCGACCGTAAAGTCTCGATAGTCCGGGCCGCGATCCGCAATCTCGACGCTGCCCTTGGACCCAAGTGAGCCGCGCTCGCCCGCTCGGAGCGTTTCTGAACTCAGACGGCCGCGGACGTCGACGCTGCCGGCCGAAACCGACACGTCCGTGGCGCCTCGCTTGATGCTCACGTCCGCGCTAGAGCCTAGCCGCGCCACGATGGTTCCCCCCGGTACCGACACGTGAATTTCCGTGCGTGCGTCCTTCAGCGAGACGCTGCCCGCGCTCGCCACGATGAACGGTTTTTCGCTGGCTCCGATCACGAATTCCCCGGCTCCGCGCAGGATCGCCTGCTGGTTGCCGTGTTCCACGGCCGCCGTCGTGCCGTTCGGTAGTCGCACCGTCGTGCCCAAAGACAGGCTCGTGTTGCCGGGCGCGAGCGCCGAGAACTCCGCAGCCCCGGGGGCTTTGGCGCTCGCGCCGTTGCCGCGCACTTGCGCGTTCACGCCTGCAAGCGCCGGTGACGGATCGCTCGCGGGCGCACTGCTCGGCGGCGGTGCACTCGCACTGCTCTGCGGTGCTGCGCTCGCGAGGGCAGCGGAGCCGATCTCGACGAGCAGCGTCTTGCCTTTGGACAACTCGACCCTCTCACCATTCGACTGCTCGAAACGCGCGAGGCCGACGGAGACTTCGTAACGGATGCCCGTGTCCGTCTTTCTCAAGCGGATGCGGGTCCCCGGTTCGACGATCGCCAGCCCCAGATCGGTTCGCAGCTTCGTGGGGCGATCCGCGGTCTCCAGAAGCGCCTCGCCCATTTCGAGTGATAACCGCTGCTCGCCGGAATTCGGCGGTGCGTCCAGAAATCGGATCAGGGTGTCACTCTCGGCCCTCAGACTACTGCCGTCGTCCAGCTCGAGGCGTGCACTGGCTCCGCGCTGAGTGCGAACGCCGTCGCCGACGGCGAACTCGGCGTCGATCTCGGCCGTAGTCCAGGTTCCCACGCTCGCTGCGCGATCCCGCTCTACGGTTCCGCTCTTTTCGAGCAGCGTGGCCAGAGCCTTCGAGCGATCACAACGCGAACAGGCCGAAGCGCCGAAGAGCAGCAGGCCGAGCACAGCCGCGGTGATGGCAAGCGCGCGCGCCACGTTCACCTCGCCTCGAACAGTTCCGCGTTCAACACCGTTACGCCATTTTGCTGGACGCGAATCTTGCGCGTCTGCGCTTTGAAGCCGGGGGCGACGACGCGCACCTGGTACTGACCCGGTGGAACGTCGAGAGTAAAATAGCCCTGTTCATCGGTGTTGACCTGCTTACCGAGTGATTCGATGACAATCGATGCAGACACGCCACGTCCCGAGAAGGATCGAATCAGTCCGCGGAGCTGCCCCGAAGGCAAAGATTCCTGCATCTTCAGCTCGAGGTCCAGCGCCGGCGCCCCTTCGAGCATGAGCGGTCGTTCAATAGGCTCGTAGCCTTCCAAGGTGACGCGGATGGTGCTCGAACCCGGGGGCAAATCAGCGGCTCTATAGCGACCGTCACCCAGGTCCTCTGCGGTCTTGGACGAATCGCCCAGCACGATCTCGACTTTGGCACCCGCGAGCGGTGCGCCCTTTTCGTCCTCGATCTGGAACGTGACCTCGGTTTTCTTCGGCAGGCTCGGCTCAGGTGACGTGGGAGCCGGCTTCGCGCGGACTTTCGTGGCGACCGGAGCTGCACGTCTATCGAACGCGAATCGATAGCGAAGTCCCGCCAGAACACTGAAGCGCGGTTCGATGTTCACCAGCGGGTCTTCTGGCCCGATGCTCGGGCGCTGACTGAGTGCCGCCTCGCCCAAGAGCTCGAAGGAAAGATCGTCGCGCAGCGCCTTTCGAAAGCCGAGGTCCGCTCGCAGTGGGGACTCGAGCGCGCTCGGAGCGCCACTGCCGACCAGCAGGTCCCAGGACACTTCTGCAAGCAGTGCCGAACCGCTGCCGAGTGAAATCGATGTCCCCACTCCAGCCAGTACCGCGTTGAATTCGCTCACTCCAAGCGCCAAGCGGTCTCCGAAACGGAGCCGAGCCGGATCCGGCGCCGCATTCTCGGAGCGATCGAGTCGAAACCCCAGCGATGCTCCAAGCAGCGACCCGGCTCGCGGCATCCACGCAGCGATCAAGCTTGCTTCGGGCGTCGTCGCGTCCAGAGCAAAGGAGGGCGCGTCTTTTCCGGGCACCCAAATGCCGGCCTCGACCCCCGCGGACAGGCTCTTCGTGAACCACGAACCGAAGCGCGCCTTGATGCGTGGGTCGCCCACGAGGCCGCTGTCGCTGCCCTGGGCGTCGTCGGGGTGACGGTCGTAACGTCCGTCGAAGCGCAAGGCCAGCTCGAGATTCGGCACTGCAGCGTACGCGATTGCGGCCGATGCCAGCACGCGATGATGTGCCCCGTCATTTTCGGACTGCGCTTCGGTCAAGCCGTAGCCTGCGCTGCCGGCGACTGCGAGGCGGCGCCCTGCCGTAGCCGGCACACCCACGCGGACCACGCCCGGTAGCGCCCAAGCCGTATCCCCAATCATCGACTCGAGCGCGGGCTCAGCGGCCCGAATGGGCGCCGCAGTCGTGAGCAACGCCAGCGCTGCAAGCCGAGCGAGCAACGAAGCTCGGAGCTGTCCGGCGACACACGACCCCATCGTGTCGATGGTAGCACTATGGCCCGCCTTACGAGGAAGCCCCATCAGACGTCTGCACAGGACCTGCTACACTCGCAGTTAGTGCGCAGACTGCAGGGCTCGAGCGGGGCGTGGGCGGGGAGCGGAGGCAGATGCCTTCGAGCCGGAGCGACCGGCGCGCTCTGCGCGACCGTGCTCTCGGCTTCCTGCGGTCGCATCGGCTACGAAGAAGCCGCTCTACGCGCCACGCCTGGCGACGCCAGCACCGGAGGCAGCGGAGGCAACGCAGGTAGCGGAGGCTCTGCGAACGACAGCGCTGCCGAGGATACTGGCGTCACGACCGAAGCCGGGACGGACGCGTCGGCAGACTCGGCGCTGGAGACGGGAGTGGACTCGGGGGTGGACTCGGCAATCGACGATGGGGGCCCGCTCGTCGTCCCAACGGGCCTGCTCGGGCGAGGGTTCCACCAAACCTGTTTCATCAAGAATGGTCGACTCTATTGCTGGGGGCAGAACGATTTTGGGCAGCTCGGGCTCGGGGACGTCGCGAACCGCAACGTCCCCACCGCGATCGGCGCCGGCACCGACTGGGCCGACATGTGCGGCGGTGAGTATCATTCCTGCGCTCTCCGCGCGAACGGCGAGCTCTACTGCTGGGGGCGAAACTCGAAGGGTCAGCTCGGAATCGGATCGCTCGTCGACCAGAGGTCACCGGTGCGGGTCGCGGGATTTTCGGACTTCACGCACCTGACCTGCAACAGCGAGCTTTCGTGCGCCTTGCGTCGCAGCGGAGCGCTGTACTGCTGGGGAGACAACCTGGAGGGCGCGCCAGGACTGGCAGATGCGGATGGCGCCGCTCATGTCACGAGTCCCCAGCCGGTTGCAGGAGGTCTCAGGTTCACTCAAGCCAGCACTGGTCAAGGACACACTTGCGGCCTGAGGAATGATGGCGCGCTCTTCTGCTGGGGACGCAACACCAATGGCCAACTCGGAATCGATAGTGTGGGCGGACACCTGCGCACACCGACCCGGGTCGGCACCGACACGAACTGGCTGAACGTCGCCGCGGGGCAAGGGCAAACGTGCGGCGTGCGCCAGGACGGAACCCTGTGGTGTTGGGGAATCGATGCAGCCGGCTCGCTCGGGCTCAACGTGACGACGGACACGGTGGTTCCGCGGCCCACGCAAGTGGGCACGCTGCGCACTTGGCGCCAAGCGTCGGCTTCTCGGCTGCATACCTGTGCAACGACTCTGGACGGCGCGGTTTACTGCTGGGGTCGTGGTGTCGAGGGGCAGCTGGGCATTGGATTCGTCACCGAGTCACGGGTTCCCGCGCGCATCGGGGTCGATAGCACCTGGCAACAGGTGGGTGCCGGTGGCTTTCACACGTGCGCACGCCGCGCTGACCAGAGCGCGTGGTGTTGGGGAGAAAACATGAC
>DATHEN010000401.1:0-2846 GCA_035318565.1 Polyangiaceae bacterium | reverse complement strand
TGCCGGACCTGCTGAAGCTCGGGGCCGGCTGCCGCTTCGTGGATCGGTGCGCGCTTCACGCCAGTCGCCCCCCCGGCCACGAGCGCTGCACTCAGGCGGACCCCGGTCTCGTTCGCACCACCGACCAGCGGCAGGCACGCTGCTACTACGCGGAGTCCTCGCCATGAGCCTGGTTCGTGCCGAAAACGTCACGAAGTACTTCTCTGCACCGCACGGCCTGCTCGAACGGCCCAGATTCGTGCGCGCCGTCGATGGCGTTTCGCTGCACGTCGGAAAGGCCGAGACACTCGGTCTCGTCGGTGAGAGCGGTTCCGGAAAGAGCACCCTGGGGCGCGCCTTGCTGCGGTTGATCGAGCCGACCCGAGGACGCGTATTGTTCGACGGACGTGACATCACCGAGCTCCGCGAGCGTGAGCTCCGGCCGCTGCGCCGTCACATGCAGATCATCTTTCAAGATCCGTTCTCTTCGCTCAATCCACGCCTGACCGTGCGCTCCACGCTGGCTGAAGCGTTGCGCATTCACGGTCTGGTCTCGTCACGCTCGGAAGAAGAGGCGCGCATCGAGGAACTGCTCGAGCGGGTCGGTCTGCGGCCTGAAGCCAAGCAGCGCTACCCACACGAGTTCAGCGGCGGGCAGCGCCAGCGCATCGGGATCGCGCGCGCGCTCGCCGTGAAACCGCAGTTCATCGTATGCGACGAGCCGTTGAGTGCGCTCGACGTCTCCATTCAGGCGCAGATCGTCAATCTGCTGCTCGAGCTGCAGGAAGAATTCGGCCTCAGCTACCTGTTCATCTCCCACGATTTGAAAGTCGTGGAGTACATGAGCCATCGGGTGGCGGTGCTCTACCTGGGTAAGATCGTAGAGAGCGCCCCCGCCGCCGCGCTCTATGAGAAGCGCCATCACCCATATACGCGCGCGTTGATGAGCGCCATTCCCGTGCCAGACCCCGAGCGCAAGCGGCTGCGGGTCCTGCTCGAAGGCGACGTGCCGAGCCCCATCGATCCACCGAGCGGCTGCGCCTTTCACCCGCGCTGCCAGCGCGCACAGAAAGGCAAGTGCGACGTAGAAACGCCGCCGCTCGCCGAGCTCACGAGCGGCAGCGGGCACGAGGTGGCCTGCTTCTTTCCGTATCTCGAGGCTGATCGCGCGATCGGTGAGTGACTTGCCTGCTGAGTGATGTCTCGATCGACGTCGCCAGCCGTGCAGTCATGATCGTGTCGAGCTGAAAATATCTGTTCAGAACACGCGCCGATTGCGCCGAACGGGCCAGCGATTTGGCTTTGATGAAAAAACTTCACTCGCGCATCGCTTTATCGCACCTGTGGTGATTCGAGCGTTGCAAGTGGAAGAACGATCGATCTATCTAAAGAGAGCCTGTCGGTGTGGCTTGGGCGTGCGCACTGTTCGGGTCGACATCCTGCATCCGCTCAACGGAAAGGTGGTTGCTCATGCGGCCTCGCGTGCGCGCTCTATTTTCGGGTCTCAGTCTGGTCGCGGCCGGCACGTTCGGCTGCCAGCTGGCGGAAATTCCGTCCACCGATCCTGGCGCCGGTTTGCCCGTGGATCCCGCCACCGGCAAGCCGATCGATCCGGGCACCGGCGAGGCGCTGCCCGGGTTCTCGCCGGCCCCCATCTCGGTGCGCCGCCTGACCACGGCGCAATACCGGAACGTCGTGCGCGACTTGGTGGGTCCGGTACAGCTGACCACCGAGCTCGAGACCGATACCGCGGTCAACGGCTTCATCGAAATTGGCGCAGCCCGCACGACCATCTCACCCGCTGCCGTGGAGAAGTTCGAAGCAGCGGCGTTCGAGATCGGCAAATACGCCGCTTCATCTGCGGTGCGCGGAGCTCTGGTCGGCTGTACGCCGCGAGCCACGATAGACACCACGTGCACCCGCTCGTTTCTCACACGCTTCGGCCGGCGCGCTTTTCGCCGTCCATTGACGACCGAGGAGCTCAATCGTTGGGTTGGCGTCGCCGAGAACAGCGCTCGAACGCTCAACGACTTTTATGCCGGGGTCGAGTTCGCCGTTGCCGGCATCTTCCAATCGCCGAACCTGCTGTTCCGCGTGGAGGTCGGCGAGCCGGACCCCACGAAGTCGGGCCGCTTCCGCTATACGAACTACGAATTGGCCACCCGGCTCTCGTTCCTGCTGTGGAACACGGCGCCGGATGACACGCTGCTCGACGCCGCATCCGCCGGCACGCTGGTAGCCACCTGGAGCCTCTTCGAAGAGGCCAAGCGTCTGCTCGCAGATCCGCGGGCGCGCACAGCGATGAGCAATTTCCAATCGGAGCGTCTTGGCCTCGAAGGCATGGACAACCTCGGCAAAGATCGCACCGCGTTCCCCGCGTTCACGCCGACCTTGGTGACGGGAATGCGCGAGGACATCCTGCGCACGATTGACTATGTGGCCTTCGAGCAGAACGGAGACGTTCGCGATCTGTTCGAAACGCGGGTCAGCTTCGTAAATGGTGAGCTGGCAGGGCTCTACGGGGTCACGAAGCCCGCCAGCGGCATCGTCAGGACGCTATTGCCGAATACGGGACCGCGCGTCGGCCTCCTGGCCAAAGCCGGCCTGCTAGCGCTGAACGCCCACACCAAAGAAACCTCGCCCACTTTGCGCGGCAAGTTCGTGCGCGAGCGGCTCTTGTGCCAGGGCATCGCAGCGCCGCCGCCGGACGTGGTGACGATCGTACCGCCGCCCAACCCCAACGCACCCACCATGCGCGAGCGGCTGGCTTCGCACCGCAACAGCCCCAGCTGTTACAGCTGCCACGGCGCAATGGACCCGCTTGGTCTGCCATTCGAAAACTTCGATGCCATTGGTGCCTATCGAGC
>DATHEN010000400.1:0-7401 GCA_035318565.1 Polyangiaceae bacterium | reverse complement strand
ATTTCCATTCGGTGTAGGCAAGCAGCCCGACGCGTGCGGCCTCGAAAACGTGCTCGGTGAGCTCGCGCAGCCCAGCTTGGAACTGGGGATGACGCTCGTACGAGGCCGCCGCTTCCTGAACGGGTGCGACGACGGCGAGTGCGCGCTTGGCTGGTGCAAGGTCGGTGAGCCTTGCCCAGCTGCCCCACGTGAGCCGTTGGCTCTTGAGCTGCCACGCGCTCGTGCGCAGGTCGCGCAAGACTCTCAGACTCGCTTTCGTACCATCGTCGAGCTGCGCGAGCTTCTCGATCGCTACATGGATGGCTTCCCCGAGCGCGGCTTCCAAGTGGGTGCCCGAGCGCTCCGCTGGTGGCAGGAGCGCGGAGAGGCCCTCGATCGATCGGCGCGCCATCTGGGGCAGCGCGGCGGGCGGGATGCGATTGCTCCGGGCGAGCGTCATGATGTCATCGACGGGTGTGACCCAGTCGTAGCGGCCGGTGCGCGGCAAGCGTTCGAATTGAAATTCGATTGCCAGCATTTCGAGCCGTCGATGTAGCGCGGGGTCGAGCGCTTGTTCGAGTGCGGCCTGGAGCAGCCGGCGGCACTCGTTGGCGGGAATGACATCGATAGTCGGTGAAAGCCCCGCATCGAGCGCAAACTCCTTCAGAATGCGCAAACATACGGCGTGGACGGTGCCGACGTGGGCCAGCGGAAGGCGCTGCGCACAGTCGAATGCGCGATTTTTCACGAGCACGCGACGGATGCGGGCTTCGAGCTCCGCATGCGCCTTCGTCGTGTACGTCACTCCCACCAAACCTTCGATGTCGATGGGCGCTCGAGCCGAGGGATCGACCGCGCGCGTGACCTCTTCGGTCAGGCGGTAGGTCTTTCCACTGCCGGCGCTCGCGCTGACCAAACGCAAGCCCTCAGCTGACGTAGGCGCAACCTGGCTCATTGCCTAGCCTCCCAGCGGCGGCCACAGAGCACGTCGAAGTCACAGTACTGGCAAGCTTTGTCGGGACTGAGCGCGAAGTGGCCGCGCTGCGCTTCGTGGTCGAGACCGAGCGCGCTGAGCAGTGGCAGCGCACGTTTCACGCCTGCAACAGGAAGTCTCCCGCGCTGCACGCTGTCCTCCACCAACGGGAGTGAGCGTTCGACTGCACGCCAGGTTTCCTCCAAGCTGGGACCGTCGAGACTATCTGCCTCGGGCCACAGCTGCGATCGCAGAGCCAGCAGTCGTCCTTGTTTCAAAGAGAAGTAGGCGGCCTGTGGCATTTCAGGGTCGCCACGCTCGGTCTTGTGAGCGAAAGCGTACGCCGCGAGTTGCAGAGCCTGACCGGATGTCAGAAGCTCTCGATAGCTCGAAACTCCCCACTTCATGTCGATGATGATGGGTGTGCCATTCGATGTCGTAGCAACGAGATCGATCGAGCCCTCGAGTGTCGCGCCGCGCCATGGGACCTGAACGGGTTTTTCGACGGCGACGAGGCTCAAGTCACAAGTGCGCAGCGTGTTGGCCAGCTCGACTACCGCGTGCACGAGCTGCTTTCGAAGCTGACTGCGCTCGATACCCATGCCGGAGCGCAAGAGAATGGCGCCCTCACGTTGGAACAGCGCGTCCAGCTCCTGTTCGGCGCGTTTCTCGAGCGTCGCGTCGTCTGTCTCGAATGCGCGCTGTGCGTGCAGGAGCTCGACCAAACGGTGGCCGAGTTGTCCACTGAGCCGGAACAGCGGCGGCAGCGCGTGGCCGCGATCGCGCAGCCCCGCGCGGTAGCGTAAGACCCACTGCAAGGGGCAGCTCAGCAGCGCATTGAGACTCGTGGCGGAGAGCCGCTCGATGGGCGTGGTGCTCTCGTCGATCGTCCACTCGGCATGCCCTCCCGGGAGCGGCCTGGCTCGTGCGCTTTCGAGCGCCGGTGCCTCCAGTAGCCGTGATGCGGACGATCGCGCCAACAGCGCAGCCGTGCTCCGCGTGATACGGCTCAGGGCGGCGTCGTTCACGCCGGTGCGCGCGACGATTTCATCCCACATTGGATGCGGGAGCAGGTTCGTCCCAGCAGATGTGCCGGGCGCGACGAGAATCACGCGCCGAGTTGCGGCTAGAATGGCTCTGCGCCACCCGTGTGCTCGCGCGGAGAGCCGTGCTCTGGGATCGGGAAAGTGGATACCAGACTCTGCGAGAGCGATGAGCTCGCGGCGCCGCCAGGGCAGATCCCGCTGAGGATACGGGGTATCGGCGAAGGCCCACCACACCACCATTTCGCGTGGCACGCGCACACAGCCAGCCAATGGGACATGATCCATTCGCCCTGCCCGCTCTGCTTGTAGCCGGGCAGTGGTACCCACGCCGAGGATGGACTCCGCCAGCCGGCGAACTTCAACCAGGGTGAAGGAGGCGCGCGGATCTCCTTCGACGGCTTGGCGCAGCGCAGCCGCTTGCTGGGCTGCAGCGAGCAAAGTGCTGTCCTCCGGTGTGCTCGCTATTCGAGACAGCATCCAGGAGCGTACGCGAGCCATGACGGTGAGCACCTCGGCCTTGGGCGCTGCGGTCGTGGGCGCGATGCCGCGCGCCTCTAGCCATTCATGGACACGCTCGAGCAGCTCAGCGCCATCGCTAAGGCCGTTGAGCTCGGTTTTCACCTTTTCCCAATCCGGGCTGCCGATGCCAGGCGATTCGGCCAACGCTCGGGCGAGCCTGCGTCCCGAGAGTCCGTGAAAAGGGCCACCAGACAAGGTCAGCAGTTCGAGGACGCGATAGGGATCCTTTGGCTCGAACATCAGCTCCAGCGCCAGGGGCAAAACCTGAAGCGCCGCGCGCCAGGGACTCCTGGATGAGAGTCCCTGCGTGCGAAGGCCTTGGACGGACAGCGCGTGGTCGAGTGCCGATGCGTCTTGCTCGCGAATGACTACCGACTGCTCGGCTTGGGCGCCCGCGAGCAGGCCGGCCGTCGCACGCGCGGCTTCCCACGCTGTGCCGGCCGTAATCAGCACGAACGAGCCGTCACCGCTGAACGCGATGGGAGCAGGGGAGGCGTCCGCTTCGAGCGCCAATTGCACCTGGCCGAGATCGCTCTCGCGTGGTGCGCCCGGCAGAGTGACGCAATCTTGAGTGACTCGAGTGCCCAAGCGTTGGAGCGCCGTGAACACCTGCTGCCAGCTGGTATCCCAGAGCGCTGCCGGCTCGGCAAGCGCGAGCCTTTCGTAGAATCGCGCACGACAGTCACCGAGTGCACGCCCCACGGCCACGACGCGATCGCTGACGCCAGGCGGCAGCGTCGGCGTTGCTGCGGATTCGAGCTCGACCAGCGCATCCAGGCGTGGACCGCCATCTGGGATGGATCGGCCGTTCCAGGTGGCGCCAACCAAGAGATCACGGAGCTTGAGTACGGCGCGCGCGGTGCCCAGCGGATCGACGCCGAACGAGCGGGTGTAGAAGCGGCCGAGCGGGGCACGCTGTGCCATGCGCTCCGTCCATTTAGCCGTGCGGATCGCCTGAATCGGTTCCTCCACGCCGAGGCCCAGGCGGAGCTCCAGATCTGCGAGCAGCTGCACGGGTCCCCAGGCTGCCTCTCCGATGGCACCTGTCCCGAGCGCTCGGTCGTCAAACCGAGTCAAGGTTGCGCCTGCCCACTCGAGTCCCACTGCGATTCGCATCTCACATCCCTCTACGCACCCCGCGTCCCAGCTTGTGTGAGTCGACCTGCGAACCGCCGAGTCGATTTCTGCTGAGACTCTCTCCCTCCTCGCGTTTTTCTGGGACCTGGCCGCTCGTATTTCCCGAGTGCTTTCGCAAGCTCCGCTCGAACCAGCTCTCGTAGGGCGGCCGGTTCGAGTGCTTCAGCGGCTCCGCCCCAGCCGAGCACCCAGTGTGCCGTCTCCACGATGCCTTCGACGCGCGCCTCGAGCACGGCCGAACCGTCCCGGTGCGTCGTGATCGTCTGATCGCGGACGAGTGGGTACTCTCCAGCTCGCCACGCCACTTCGGGCTCGAGTCGAATCTTTACCGTCGTTGGGTCACCGGTCCAAATCTTGACCGCGCCTGAAGACGTTTCGATCGGCGCCCGCGGCCCTCGATAGGTCGAAGGCTCCTGCGTGAGCTCGATGTGTGCGATGCGATCGATCTTGTACGTGCGCTCGGCGTTGCGTTCGACGCAGTAGGCACGCACATACGGTCGTTCTGCAACCGTGACCAGGAGGGGTTCGATGTGCACAGTCGTCGGTGCACCATTGCGAGACGCCGCGCGGTACTCGATACGCGCTCGGCGCCCATATTCGAGCGCGCTCTCGACGACTTTCAGAATGTTTGGGCGGCCCGGCCGTTTTGCGGCAAGTTGGAAGCGTTGCTGGCTCTCCGGGGGTTTCAGCTTTGCGAGCAGCGCGTCAAGCTGAGTCACGATGCCGCTGCCCGCAAGCGGCTCGAGCTCGGCGCGCGCGAGGTGCAGCGCCGCAACTTGGAGACCGGTGAGATCGAGAGCAGGAAGCTCTGCGCGGCGACGGAGCCGATGGCGTGCTTCGCCATTTACGATGTCCGAAGTGATCTGTACTCCCGCGTCGCGCAGGGTGGCGAGGTCACGATACACGGTTTGCTTGGACTTACCGGTCCGCTCGATGAGCTGTCGAACCGTGAGCCCATAGCGATAATTGCCGAGCTCGTTCACTAGCGCCCACTGGCGCACCAACAGTCGACGTGAGCCCTTCACAACCGCCGCTCCCTCTGGCGCACCCCGCACCTGTCACCGAGTGCAACACGCGAAGGTAGCCGTGTTTGCGCAAGCGCAACAGTCACGTTTTCGATGCTGTACAGATGCCGTGTAGTCAGAGGTGGAGAGGAGACGAGTGATGGATGCGCTGCTTTCTCAGATGGAGTCCGATTTGAAGCTCGGCGGGTACGCTGAACGAACACGCGCGGCATACCTTCACGCCGCGCGCGATCTAGCCGAGTTCCACGGCCGCTCGCCCGCGCTGCTGGGACAACCTGAGCTTCGCGTGTGGGTCGCCCATCTGGCCGGCCGCGGGTTGAGCGGTCAACGTCGCCGGCAACACCACGCAGCACTCAAATTTCTGTATGCACGAACACTTGGGCGCACGGAAATCGTGGCTTTTCTAGGCTGGCCGAAAGACGCAGAGCGTCTGACTCCCGTGCTGTCACGCGTAGATATTGAACGACTGCTTCGGGCATTGCGTGTGCCAAAGTACCGGGTTTTCTTCACGCTTCTCTACGCCACCGGCCTGCGTCTCCGCGAAGCGTGCTTGCTCGAAACGCGCGACATAGATGCCAGTCGGCGCGTGATTCACGTGCGCAACGCCAAGGGTGGCCGCGAACGGCTCGTGATGTTGGGTCGGCGACTGCTTGCAATTCTCAGAAATTATTGGAGGTTCGAGCGGCCGCCGGCACCTTGGTTGTTTGCGTCCTCCAAAGGCACCGCGCTGAATGCAGAAGTCGCCCGTAGCGCACTGAAGCGTGCAGCAGCCGAGGCTGCATTGGCCGTGCCGGTCACCCCGCGGCTACTTCGTCATAGCTTCGCTACACACTTGCTCGAGGAAGGCACGGACATCCGTGTGATTCAAGTGCTGCTCGGACATCGAAGCATCCGGACGACCGCGCGTTACACGCATGTTTCTGCTGATCTAATTGCTGGAACCAAAAGCCCGATCGATCAGCTCGACAACTGGCCCTGATACTGTTCTGCGAAAGGAGAAAGCTCCGCTTGAGCGTACAAGGTCGGACTTTGGTATCCGGACGCATATAGCCGCACTTGGATGTCGGATAGAAATCGTGGCACGCGCACGGATCGTGCTGCGCGCGCCAGGTGCTCGCTATATCTTCCGTCGTTCGGCCATGGATATCGGGGGAGCGCTTCGGCAATGGTTGGGTTCGCTTGCGCCCGGTGGTGCGGGCTGCGTCTTCGCCGAAGACGTGGTGGACGTGCGAAATGTGCTCGAGGCGACCGCTACATCGCAGAGCGCCCCGGCGCGTGTCGTCACCCTGACCTGGAATGAGGTTCCTCCGCTCGCCAATGAGCTCGGACTGATCGTGTCCTCGCTGGCCAGGGCAACGCTGAACTTTTTCCCGGCCCTGTATGGTCTGACTCAAGAGCCCCGTTCGCGATTCAGCGAAGCGGTCGTGGAAGGCGAGGCGCACGATGCAGTGAAGAAAAACCGAGAGGTCCACGCGCCAACCTGCAGGAAGATTCTTGCAGCCTGTCACCGCGGCCAAGTGCCTCAGCTCGGGAAAATGTTGGCCGCTGAGCAGGTTCAGCAGCTCGCCCTCGCCATCGATCAAAAACGCCTGGTCGTGATCATCACGGTCGTCGAAACTCCTCTGAAATCAGAGGCGATACGCTCCCTTTCACAGGGTGCCGAGTGGCTCGCGGCGAATACGAGCAGCCGTGTCGTCCTCGTGCTGCCTCGAGCTCTCGAAGGGCACCCAGCGCTGGATCACGTGAGCTACGCGTCGTGTCTATTCGTCGAGCCTGAGCGCCCCTCACGGCACCGAACCGAGCCTCCACCACTACGTCTGGAGGCCGGCCCTGCGTTGACAGCTGCGACTGAGGCACGCGACGCAGTGCCCGAAGTGGGAACGTCACCCATTCTCGGTCGTCCCGCGCCGCGCAGTGACGCTGAAAATCATCTCTACTCGCACCTTTGTCGCGATCCCGAGCTCGCGCCCTTGTTCGGCTACAACCTGCGCGTCCAAACCCGCTTCGATACGACGCCGATCATCGATGTGCTCTGGGCAGATGGCAGGCTCGCCATCGAAATCGATGGCAGCGACCATCGTGGAGCAACGCGATACTCGATGGATCGCCGGCGGGACTACGAGCTGACGCTCAGTGACTACACGGTGCTGCGCTTCTCGAGCGGCCGAGTCATCGAGTTTGCGTCCATCGTCGTGGAGGAAATCCGCGAAGCAGTTCGGCACATCGTGAAACGGAGCAAGAGGCCATGAAGTTCCAAGTGAAACCATTACAAGCGTTTCTGATCTTCTCGATGCTGTTCGCAGAGACCGACGAAGAACGCGAGCCGTCATTTTCGGCAGCGCCGATCAAGAAGGCGCCGCGTGACGAGCTCGAAAAGGCGGGGTTGATAAAGTTCGAGAAGCGCGGCCCCAGGTCACACATCGTGTTGACAGACGAGGCGTGGGACTGGGCGGCGAACAACCTCGGCGTGGAGCTACCCAAGACAGCGCGTGCGGCGCGGCTCTTGAGCACCGTGCTCAAGAAGCTCAGCCGCTTCGCGGAAGCCAACGACTTCCAGTTGCGCGACTACGTTTCCGGAGAGCCTGCGCCGGAACGGGAGTCACCCGATACACCGGCGACCGAAGCAGCCCCGGCGCCAATCGAAGATCAGGTGCGGAGCGCCTGTCTCGACCTGGCAAGGGGCGCAACCAAGGCGCGCGTACGGCTGACGGACCTGCGAAAG
>DATHEN010000399.1:0-6965 GCA_035318565.1 Polyangiaceae bacterium | reverse complement strand
CGATCCAGGCGAGCACCGTGCGCTCGGAGAACTGCACCCAGCCGCGCAGCGCGTTCCGTACGCTCGGTGTGCACTCGCCGAGATCCGCCAGCAGGTTGCTCACGATCTCGCGGCGCGTGAGCTCCACGATCTTGGAGACTTCATCGGCGGTTCCGAAGGCTCCGCGCATCAGGCCCTCGATCAGGCCGCGGCGCGAACGTGCGTAGTCCAGAAACGCGTCAACGCCCGCCTCCAGGCCTTCCATGTTACCGACGCGGATGTGCGTACGGGCCATGACCACGAACTCATCGGCCAGCGCGCACACCACCTGGAGGTAGTATTCGCGCTTGCTCTGGAAATAATGGTAGAGAAGCCCCTTCGAGATCTGGGCGTGAATCGCGATCTGCTCGACGCTCAGGGTGTCGTAGGCGTGGGTGCGGAAGAGCTCGAACCCGAGCTCGATGAGCTCGGCGCGCCGCGCGTCAACCCCGAGCCGTTTACGGCGAGGCCGGCTCTGTGGCAAAGCCGCCCGCGAGCCGCTTGCCGCCAGGTCCACCGCGTGGGCGTACGCACGTAGTTGACTCATACTCCAGGATATCGGCCCATTCAGCTCTGATTGCGAGGACATCGCTGGCCAACCGTGGGGACCAGGAAGCCCCCCGGCCAGCAAACCGACCCCTGCGCTTGTGGTAGGCTCGAGGCAATGCGCAGGCGAGCGGCGAGCCACCGCCACGGTCTCGCACTAGCGGTGGCGTTGCTGCTCCCGGCCAGCTGCGAGCTCGAGACTCACGGCACGGGTGATGTGTCTGTGCCCGGCGACGCGAGTGCGGGAGGCGCGTCCGGCCTGGGAGGGCGCGCGGAGGCAGGCGCGGATCGTGACGTGTTGGAGGCGAGCCGGGACGCTGGAGCCGGCGGGCAAGATCCGGATGCTGCGTCGGATGCCGATGCGGCAGTGATTTGCGGTTTGGATCCACCCGCCACGGGCGGTCCTTGTCCGCTCGCGTGTACCAGTGGCTGCTGGGGCGCCAAATGTTACATCGGCTGCGCGACGGCGCTCTCCTGCCAGAACGAGCTGGTGCGCTGCCCGAGCGGGTTCGACTGCGAGATCGGCTGCCTCGGACTGCAGTCGTGCGCCGGTGCGCGCATTCAGTGCGAAGCCAAACAAAGCTGCCTCGTCAACTGCGTGGGATTCGAGGCTTGCCTGGGCGCCACGATGCATTGCGGGAATGGCTCGTGCGCGCTGATCTGCCAGGGGGGCAGCTGCACCAACACGGTGATGAACTGCGGGCCCGGGGATTGTCGCAGCCTGTGCTTCCTGCCTCCGTATCCGACGGTGAACTGTCAGGGTGCCTGCAACTGCACGCCCTGCTGAGCAGGGGCGCGGGTCGTGAGGCGGCGCGTCCATGCCCACGCCGCTGCGAGCGCCGTGAAAAGCGAAATCCACTGGGATGTCGAAAACTGGATCTCGGTAGCGGGCGCGCCGCCGCGCGGCAAAAGCAGAGCGAACGCCAGGAGCGAAGGCAGCAGCGCCAGCACGCGCGTGCCCTGCCGCACCCTCGAGCGCGCGATCGAGCTCGACGGACCCACGGCGTAGGCCAGCGCGAACACGATCAGCGCCAGCGGCACGTACCAATGCGCGGGGAGCGCCGGACCAAACAGCCCGCGCTCCGGGTCGTCGCGCAGCGTTTCGACACAGAAACGCGCAAAGCCGTAGGCGAAGGTGAAGGTCAGAAAGAGCTGACCGGCGAAGCTCTGCACCTTCCTGACGCGCAGCAGCAGCGCGAACAGCGCGGCTCCTACCAACGCTTCGTAGAGCTGAGTGGCGTGCACGGGCAGCGAGCTCAGCGACGCGGGCGAAAGGCCCCGCTCGTCCACGTGCCGGAGCCAGGCGGGCGAGCCGGCGCCGAGCGGCGTATCGGCCCAGCGAGGAAAGAGGCCGACGGCTCGTAGCCAGGTCGGCGCCCACGCCGGCAATGGTTTGCCGAAGTCGCAGCCGAACAAATAGCAGCCCAGGCGAGTGAGCAGGACGCCGAGCGCCAGACTAGGCGCCACCATGTCGGCCCAGCGCAGCAGAGGGAGGCCGACTCGCCGCAGGTATAGCCACGAGCCGGCGAACCCGCCCAGGAAGCCCCCGTATGCCACGAAGCCTCCGCGGCGCAGCGCCAGGACGTCAGCCAGCGTGGAGAACTCCCGCCAGTTCGTGACGATGTACAGAAGACGGGCCCCGGCGAGCGCCGCGAACACGCTGACGACGAACGCATTCGCGAGTACGGGCCGCTCGAGACCGTCACTCTCACCGAGACCCAGCGTGAGCACCCAGCCCACGACGAGCGACAGGCAGAGCAACGCGCCGTAGCTGTAAACCGGAATCGGCGCGACTGCGAAGCTTTGACCCCGAAGCATCCAGCCCAGGAGCGCCGCAACTCCAGCGACGAGCAGTCCCGCCCTCGAGAGCTCACGAGCTCGCCGCCGCCAGCCGTACAGAGCCAGCGCGGCGCCGCCCAGCGCCACCACCGCGAGCAGCAGCCACGACTTCAAGCCGAAGGCCGGCAGCGGGATCTCGAAGAGAATCGGATGCATGTTGCCCGGACCGGCGCTCGCGCGCTCACCGCACTCCGACGCTTACCCCAGCTGGCGCGCGGCGGCCGCCCGCAAGCGGGCTCGCGCTTGGCGGAACGATGCGTGTGCTAGCATCGCGCCCGTGATTGCTCGAGGTTTTGTTTTGCTCGCGCTCGCAAGCAGCGCGTGTGTGCCCACCGAAAGCAAGGGGAGTGCGGATGCGGGCGGCAACCGCCCCGAGCGCCCGCCGAACGTGCGGTCCGAGCCGCGCCGAAACCTGCCCTCACGTCTCGGCGGAGAGCGATCGCCGGGTCCAGAGCTGCCCGGCACGCGCCACGCGCAGCAGATCATCCCAGCCTCCGACTCGGGCCCTGCGGCCGAGCCGGCGGCAGCGCGCACCACCGCGCCGCCCCTGCCGCGCCTTCGCGAGGCCTTCACCGATACCTTCGAGCGTCCCGAGCTCGGCACCAACTGGAGCACGACATCGCCCGCGTGGCGCATCGACGCGGGCCGCTTGTGCGTGCAGAACGCGCGGAATCATCCCGTGTGGCTCAGGGCGAAGATCCCCGTCAACGCGCGTATCGAGTTCGAGGCCATCAGCAGCTCAGCCAACGGAGACATCAAGGCCGAGTTCTGGGGCGACGGAAAAAGCTCCGCCACTTCCGTGTCTTACACGAACGCTTCCAGCTATCTCACGATCTTTGGGGGTTGGAAAAACCAGTACCACGTGCTGGCGCGTATCGACGAGCACGCCAAGGACCGTCCCGAAATCAGAATCGATCCTTCCGCCAGCGACTTACGAGGACGCCCCGTCCGTCCGCATCAGACTTATCATTTCAAAGTGGAGCGGACCGACGGCAAGACCGTGCGTTGGTTCGTCGACGACATCGAAATCTTGAGCTTGCCCGATCCCAATCCGCTGAAGGGCCCCGGCCACGAGCACTTCGGGTTCAACAATTGGGAGGTGCCCCTGTGCTTCGACAATCTGAAAATAACCCCGTTGGGAGAATGACACTGCGTTGAACGCCGAAGAGCTCGATATTCAGCTGTCGGAGCTCGAAGTGCGGCTCGAGCGGTTGCGCGCGCTCTACGAGCAGTATTTTCTCGGCATGGAAAAGGTCGAACCCACGGTTGCGCGCAAAGACGTCGACCGGCGCATCTGGACGCTGCGACACGAGAACATCCGCAACACGGCGCGTCGCTACAAGGTGCAAACCCTCGTTCAGCGCTACAACACCTTCCAGCAGTACTGGCAGCGGATCTGTCGCGAGATCGAGAACGGCACCTACCGGCGCCACCTCGCACGCGCCGAGCGCATCAAGGGCGGGGACCTTCTGACGATTGCTGCGCGGCGTCGTGCCGGACACTTCCGAAAGGCCGTGGGCGATGACTCGACCCGCGAGTCGGAGGCTCCGGCGTCACTGCCCCCAACGAGTGAAGCTCCGCCGCCGGCATCCGATGCCGTAACGGCTCTCCCGAGCCGCCAGGCTTTGGACACTTTGGATCTGGACATGGGGCTCTTCGACGGCACTGCACCGAAGCGTCCACCCCCACCCCGGCACGCAGCCGGCACGCGCGCCGTGCCCCCGCCGGCGCCTCAACGTCCGGCGCAGCCGCCGCCCCCGCCGCCGCGGCGACCCGCGCCCGCCGCTCCACCCCCGGTTCCGCTCGCCGCAGCGAAGACAACGGATGAAGCTCGCGCTGCCGAGCCGCGAGCCCCAGCAACCGCCGCGAATGAAGCCCGCGCGGCGCGGCGCGGCGCGCAACGCTCGAAAGGGGAAGGCGCGCAGACGCCGCTTTCGGAGGAGCGTCTGCGCGAGCTCCACGAGCGTCTCATCGACGTGAAGCGCAAAAACAACGAGCGCGGCAATGTCTCGCTCGATAAGCTCACTCGCTCACTGCGCGATGCAGAGACGCAGCTGCGTCAGAAGCATGGCGGCAGGCGCATCGACTTCGACGTCATCGTCAAGAACGGCAAAGTGGTGCTGAAGCCTATCGTGCGTTAGCCCGGGCGACCGGAATGACGCACTGCTCAGTGACCGACGCCGCTGCGCTCCGAGGGCGGCGGCCCTTCGATGGCCGGGCGACTCTCGACGAACACGTCCTCGTCACAGAAAAGGATGGCGCAGGAGCTCCGGCCCGTTTCGCGCATTCGGCTGCAAAGCTCGGCCAGCTCTTCGTCCGCATCCACGATATCGCCCTCGATGGGCTGAAGCGTGGCCGGATCGTAGCGACAGTTATCGAGTGCCACCCAAAGGCCCTTGAGCTCCTGCGTTCGACAGAGCTCGGGCCAGGTCAACCTGGTCTTCATCGCAGCTGAATTACCTTGCCGGTGAGTTTCTCGCGCTGGGCGACTCGGAGCAGAGACATAAGGGGAAGGTCGTCGGTGACGACGCTCGAGATCTAGGCCGACCCTCGGCGTGGAGTCAAGGGAACGGTGTTGCAAAAAATTCACACTGGGCACACTTTTGCCCAGTAGCCGTGACCGAACTGTCACGCTTTCAAAGACTTAGCTACTTGCAGGCGCCGGTGGACCCGAGCAAATCCCGGCTGCCCATGGCGCGTGCCGCCGCGTTGATGGCACGCGCCTGACCGCACTGGCCGTTGAAGGCGGCGGCCTGCACGAGGCCCGGCGCCTTACCCAAGGCGATGCCGCGACAACGCTGCTTCTTGCCCGCGTCATCACACCGGCTGAAGTGACCGGCAGCGGCTTGAATGCTGCCGCTCTGTGCCGCACTCACGCACGCGTCACACGCCGCAGCACCCGACGGACCCGGCACGGTCTTTGGTGGCGTCTCGACGCGCGGCTTGGTTTGCGTCTTGGGGCTCGAAGTAGGCTTTGGAACGGAATTTTCTACCGCTGTCGTTCCAGCGTCGATCTCCGGTGCCGCGACCGCGCCGGCCTCTGGAACCTCGATCTGAGGGGCAATCGTTGCCACTCCCGACGACGTGGTCAGCGGATTGGTGAGCGCCTCCTCCGGCTCGGGCTTCAGCGAGCTCGCCACGACGATCGCGATTGCGATCAGAAGCACAGCGCCCGCGGCCGCGAGGCCGATGACCAAACCCTTGCCACTGCCGCTCTTTGCGCGCCCAGGCGTTGGTACGGCATGCGCCACGGCATGCGCCGGCGCAACGGGCGGTGGGCCGTATTGATTCGGGCTCGGCATTCCTGCGGTCGGATTCACACCGCCCGGATACGGCTCGCCCGAGAAGTCCGGAGCACGCGCCATGGCCGCGGTACCGGTCGCGCCGCCTGCGCGGGCACCTTGCTCGGCAGTGAGCTGCCCACCCCCAGCGAGGTCGGCATAGAATTGTCGAGCTGACTCCTGGCGATCGTCGCGGTTTTTCGAGAGCGACCGCAGGATGGCGCGGCGCATGCCCTCGGGGACGATCGCGCTCGGCGCAGTGATTTCGAACGGCCGCGGTTGGGCCGTCATGTGCTGCGTGGCCCACTGCCAGGGTGTGTCCGCTTCGAAGGGCAGCTTGCCCGTGAGCATCTCGTACGCCATCACGCCCAGCGAGTAGATGTCGCTGCGGTGATCGACCTCCTGCATCGTGAACTGCTCGGGGCTCATGTACGGCGGTGTGCCGAGGACCATGCCCTGTTGCGTGAGCTTCTGTTCGCGCTGTGCGTCCGCGGACTCGGTGCGCGCCGCGATGCCGAAATCCAAGACTTTCACGAAATCCGCTTCACCCGCGCGATCGGTGAGAATCACGTTCTCGGGCTTCAGATCGCGGTGCACGATGCCTTGGCCGTGCGCTTCCTCGAGCGCGCCGCAAATCTGCCGCAAGATCTTCAGGGCGCGCTCAGCCGGCAGCACGGCGTTGGCTTCTATGACCTGGTTCAGCGGCTTGCCCGCCACGAACTCCATGGCGATGTACAGCGTGCCGTCCGCTGTCGCCCCGAAATCGTAGAACTTGATGGTGTTCGGGTGCTCGAGCTGCGCCACCGTGCCGCACTCGCGATGAAAGCGCGCGAGCACGGACGGGTCCTTGGACAGGTGCTGATGCAAGGTCTTCACGGCGACCTTGCGAATCGTCGATCCCATCTGCTGCTCGGCGACGTAGACGACCCCCATGCCGCCTTCGCCGAGCACACCGGTGATGCGATACCGGCCGCCGATGAGCTGGCCGATCATCGGGTTTTCTTCGCTTTGCTCGACCGGCATGAGTGCGCCGCAACTGGCGCAAAAGCGGGCCCCCGCAACGTTGTCGTGCCCGCAAGCCTCACACTTCATTGGGCGCCAAGCGTCGCATGAAGCGCACCCCTCGCGCTACCTTTCGCGGGCCTCGTCAGATTGCGGCGCCGGGGGCAGACTCGCGAGCGGCGCATCCGGCGGCCACGGCAGCGGCTGAGCCACACCCGAGGCGCGATCGATCAAGAGCGCTCGCGTGGCGCGCGGGCTCGCGGGCACGAGCAGCCGGCG
>DATHEN010000398.1:0-2055 GCA_035318565.1 Polyangiaceae bacterium | reverse complement strand
CGGCGTTGACTGGGTGACTCGGATCGACGGCGTAAACGTTCAGGTGAGGGCTGAACGGCGTGAGCGCCGCCTCGAAGTGATTCGTGTAATAAACGTCGCCCGGTCCGCCCGGCAGCTGCACCACTTCGCAGTACTCCACGTCCTGGCCGCCTGCGATCGTCGTGCCTTTGCCTTCGATCTGGAAGCCGGTCTCCGGCGGGGCGAGATCCAGTGGATGGCTCCGTGTGCCTTTGTCGTCGCTCGACGAACAAGCCGCGAGGAAGGAACAGAAGAGCGAAGCCAGGACGCCAGATTTCATGAATGTTGCCACCTTGGAGTTGCCGGTCAGCCTCTAATACTACTTTCCCGCGCCGATCGCGCACGGAATGAATGCGTGGGCGCATCACTGAACGCGCTTTGAATCACGGACAGCGCTGCACGGTCACACTAGCGAGCCGCCGACACGCGGCACGGTTGCCCGCGCTGCTCGCGGCATCCCGCTTATTTCTCGAAGCGAGACGACGCCATCGCACGCAGAAAGGTGCGCGCCGGAGTAGGCAGCGACATCGTGAACAATGAAGTCTTCATCGGGTGAAGCTCGCTCGTATTCGACGAGCGGGTCAGTGCTGCGACTGACACACGAAGCAGTTTCCTCCCGTGCACTCTTCCCGCCGCACGCACGTACCGAGCTTCCCGGGCGAATACTCGCAGCTCTGACCGAACTTGGTACACGGCTCCGGGGCGGCCTTCGACTTCGATTCTTTCGCAGGGCAACCCGCGAGCAGCAGCGCAAAGCCGACTGCCACGCCCAGCGTACTCACCTGCGTACGGCGCAGCCTGTACCCGCAGCTCACTCTGTCCATGATCGTCACTCAGTCTCCTTGGACACTGCTGTGCAGCGTTACGACGTCTACGTCAACGGCGTGCTGTCCGACACCCTGGTTGGAACGGGCCGCCCGAGCATCGTCTATGCCAACGTCGGCGAGCTGAATCGCTTCGAGGTGATCGCTTCCGATACCTCCGCCAACAGAGCACCACCCGCCACGCTCGAGCTATTTCTCGGGAACTGAAGCCGCGATCCAGGCCAGGCGCTACTGGCAGATCCGTTGCGTGCCCGCCGGTCGCGTCTCCGACGTCAGTGGCCAGGGCGCGTAGCAGAACCTCGGCTTCGAAACACAGCCTGGAATCGGCGAGCAGCTGTGGCTCACGACGTTGCAGCTCAGTCCGGGCGCGCAATCCGCATCCCGAGCGCAGGCCTTGCCAGCGCAAGCGCCGCACGATTCCGTGGGCGCGAGACTAGCGAATGCCTGAAATCCGGACCCGTCGCAGGGGGAACACAGCGAGCTCGGGGGCACGCAGAAGCCATTCGGGTAGTTCACGTTCCCACAACGCAGCAGGCCCGCAATGGGGGGATCGCACAGACCGGGCGCGACCACGCAGGGGGTCTTGTCCACCTCCGGACAATACTGGGTCCAGCTGTCGCCGAACATCACGGTCAGCCGGCGGTAGCCGGCGCCGTCAGTGCCCATGCTGGCGGCGATTTTGTACTCCTGCCGGGAGGGAATCTCGAAACGCAGCTTGAGCAAACACGCGCGTGTGCCGCTCGCGGGACTCAGCACCCACTGTCCCCGTTGCTGCTGCTCGTCGACCTTCACGAAGGAGGACGCTCCTTTCTTCCACAGGCTGGCACGGAGCCAGGTACGGACGCACGTGGCCTCGTCCGCGATCGGCGTGCCTTGCGACCAGACCTCGACACTCGGGCTCCAGCTCACGTCGCGAATACCCGTGTTGCTCACGACGAACGCATTGCGACAGGTCCCATGATCGTAGCTCGCATTCGGCGAGCTGATCACGGCGTGACCGTCATTCGTGGTCACGTCGGCGTTGGTCTGGGCGCAGCCCGTCCAATCGGGCGCGGGGACGCCCGCATCGCCCGGGTTCGAACCGATGGGCGGGACGGCGCTACAAGCGGCGACGAGCGCCACCGCGACGAAGACCCCGGCTGCGGGCTTCAGGGTCGTCATGACGCCCTCTAGGCGGCGCTGTTGCCGTGCTTCGGTTCCCTGCAAGCTCACA
>DATHEN010000397.1:0-4393 GCA_035318565.1 Polyangiaceae bacterium | reverse complement strand
ATCCGCTTCTACCTTGCAGGCATCACCAATGGCGCCGCTACACCAGGACGCCAGGCACTCTGCACTGGCGCACTGCTCCGGGCTGGTGCAGGGTTCGTCCCGGCGCAAATCGGGAAGACAGACGCCTTTTCGCGTCCGAGTCGGATCTGGCGCGCACCAATGCGTTTTTGCGCACAGCGCATGCTCGTAAGAGCCCCACGCGCCGCAATCAAATGCGCAAAGCCCTCGCTTGTTGTCGCCGCTACACGCAAACCCGTCAGCACACGGGGTGCTTCTCGTGAGACAGTTTCCGGCTCCATCGCAGGTTGGCGTCGTTGCGTATCGATCAGCAGACACGCAGGCCATTGGATCGGGCCCGCAGCGCGTACCGGCCGGCACCCAAAGGCAAGTGCCATCCGCCGCGCCGGTCAAGTACCCGGTGCAAGCATCGCAGGCACTATTGCATGGTTCATCGCAGCAGACCCCGTCCGAACAGAAGCCGCTCGCGCAGTCGTCGCGCGTTGCGCACGGCGTTCCCTGCGCACGTTGCATACGCCGCCTTAAGACGTACGCGCCGCGGCTTGTGCCCACGATCAATGCGCCGCGCGCCGCAGCAACCGCCGTGCCCATCCGTTCCTCAGGAACGTTGAGCATCGAAAGCTTTTGATCTCGAATCCAAGTCTCGCCCTCTTTGACGAAGACATAAGCAGAGTCATCAGCTTCACCGGCACCAATTACCGCCGTGTTGTCGTACAAGCTCACTGCACTGCCGAACTGGTGTGTCTGTGAAAGGTCTCCGTATATCGGTGGGCTGCGCTCGACCCATATCGAGTCGCGCCGCTCGAACACGTACACAGCGCCCGCAGCGTCGTAAACGAACCCGGACGAAACGGTCTTTTCCGGTGCCCCGACGAGTAGGGTGTCGCCAAAAACGCTTACAGCGTACCCAAAGCGTGTAGCGTAGCCAGCCGGGTGCAGCTTCTGCCGTTGTACCCACGCTACGCCGTCGCGAACGAACACGTACGCGGCGCCAAAGTCATAATCTGGCGCTCCAATCAATGCAACGTCGCCAAAAACGCTGACTGAGGCTCCGAAGCGCCGAACGCGCGGAGCGTCAGTCACTGCCAACTCCGCTTCCTGCCGCCAACCGCCTTCCCTGCGCACGAAGACGTACGCTTTTTCCTGCTCAGGAACGCCGATTACAGCCGTATTGCCGGAAAGGCTCACGGGGCCGGCGGCCGGTGTGCCATCGACGGACTTGAATTCATGCTCTTCGCTCCATGTGGTTCCGGTCCGTCCGAACGCGCGGGCGCCAGTGGTCGGCGTGCCCGGTTGGACGGCGCTGAGCAATAGACGGTCCTCGGACATAGAAACGGACGCGGCTTGGCCGCTCCCTGGCAGGACCAGGCGCTGTTCCAAAGACCAAACACCGTCGGTTCTTGCATACACGTCCGCGTCTGTCGTGTTCTCGCCGAGGCTGGCGATGACAGCGCGCTCGCCGGCTGCGCCCCCTGAGAGAACTGCGCGCGGAGGCCACTCTGCGCTGACCTTGAGATTCTGCGTACGCCGCCACGACGAGCCGCTTTGGGCGTAGACGTTGGTGCCAACAAGTGCGGTGCTGTGGCTCACTGCCGCGGATGCGGCACCCGGGCCTGGCAACCGCTGCTGAACCCAGCCAGAAGCAGTGCCGACGAAGGCGGACGGGGTGCCGGTCTCGTCCGTAGGAACGACGAGAGTATCCTCCGAAAGGCCAAGGGAGTAGTTGGTGCGAATGCGGCGATCATAATGGGGCGGTAGAGCCGGTATGAGCGGAGCTAGTGTCTGCCGCGGTTGCCACGCTGAGCCGTCTCTCACGAAGACGCGCAGCTGAAAAGCGTCGCTCGTTGCAGCCACCGTGGACACCAGAGTGTCGCCCGACAGACCCAGCGGGCGAGCGGAGCTCGTTCCCCGGGGTACTTGCTGGTGCCACGTCCAAGAAGAATTGCGGCGCGCGTAAACTTGGGCGAAACCATCTGCCGTGCCCAAAGCGAGCGTGTCGCCGCTTATTGCCAGCCCACCGCCCTCGTACCTCGGAAAGTCAGGGGTATTGGGGAGTGGATCGCGCGCTCCCCTGAAGTGATGTTGGACGCTCCAAGCCGCGCCCTCGCGAACGTAGACGACCGCGTTGCCGAGCCCGCGCCCCCCAGAGCCCGCAACGAGCGTGTTTCCAGAGACGTCGAGAGCACTGCCAAAGCCGGACCATGAATCCGGCTCCTCAAACTTTCGCGGAGCGCTCCAGGAATACCCGCTGCGCGAGTAGGCGAAGACTGCCCCAGAAAAAAAGTTCGCGCGCGAACCACTTCCCCGGGCACCGATGAAGAGCGTGTCGCCGGCAATCCTCAGCGACTCGCCGAAGCGGGTGCACCAGTCTTCGCCAGGGATGGGCGGACTCAGGCAGGCACCCCTGTCGTATTCCCCGGTGGGCGGGCGCAACTTCTCCTGAAGCACCCAAATGGAGCCGTTCCAGGCATAGGTGTACACTGCCCCTTCGAAAAGGTTTTCCTCCAAGAACCCTAGCGCCAGGTGGCTACCGTCGATCGCACTGGCGGGGCTACTCATGTAAGTCGGGTGAGCGACCAACTGGTCCTCGAGGATCCATAATGGTGCTGCCGTGGGCGATGCAGCCACTACAGCTTCCGTCCGCGCGACTCCGGTGCGCTCGCTCTGCGTCGCGCGCGGCTCCGACGAGCTGCACGCCGCCGTGCTCGTCGCGAACAAGATCGCCAAACGACTCAGTCGTGTCATGCGTTTGAGCTTCTGCAACCCGCCAGCGAGAGCGATGGTCCATAACCCAGCACCGCCTAGCGGGCTACTCGAGGTCGTGTTCACCGGTGAAAATCCCCCGCTTTCGTCTGACCATTCATCGCATTTTTTGCTCGCCATCAAGTTGTTCCAGAGCAGCAGCAACTGGAGTGACGATGTCCAGACCGCGACGAATATTGATGGAACCCGGTGGTCCACCTGAGGACCTACCGGTGTACCCGCCGAGTTCGGCAAGCCAAAGCACGATTTCAGAAATCGTGGGTGCTGCCGTCGGATCAGGTTGATTTTGTCGCTTGTACTTACGTCGTAGCACTCTCACTGCCTCAATTTCCCACACCGTGAACTCGCGATCCGCTTCGAGCGTCGGTTCGTTCCGCGCAAGGTGCTTCAACCGTTCGATTCGCGACGCCGTGGCAGCCATTACGATGGCCCATTTCATCACGGCATCCGCGGTGCGCAGCTGAGATTCTTCGACACGGCAAGCGCCCGACTTCCAGGTTCGGTGAAGCTCCTCGATTTTCTAGCGTTGGGTGTATCCGTGCAAGACGGCCATCACGTCGGCTTCGGTTTCAATCGGTCGATTGGTCAGAAGCCGCCAATGGATGGGCGTTGCATTGCGAGGTCTTGCCCCGACCTCGCGGACATCCACTACGTTGAGCGGCAGTTGAAGACGGGCCTCGGTTGCCGCCTCCATCATGTCGAGCACGACGGATGTCGCGCGGACTGCCATTCGCGCAGTCCGCCCTTTTCTATTGAACTTCTCTGGCATTGCAAGATCGTAGTGTCCGCGAACTTTGGCTCGCGCCACTGCGTGACGAAGACGAACGCTGCGCTTTCGACCGACGAGATACCGGTGACCGTACGTTGACCGTACCGTGAACCAATGCCCCGAATCGTGCAGCGCCCTCAACGTTGCGAACCGGTCGCCTTCTCGATCGATCTGAAACCACGCACGAGTGCCCACTGCGGTGAGTAAGAGATCGGCTCCAGCAATGGCGCGCAACCAGTACTTTGTCTCCTTGTCTTCGACGCGGCGGTGCTGACAATCTCTGCGCTTCTTGCGCGATTCACGTTTCCACCAATGCTGCCCTAGAAGTCCGATCGGTGTTCCGTCCGCCGACAGCGCGTAGGCATTCATGATCTTCAGGCCTCGGGCACCCAGATTGCTGGCGCCAACCGCTCCAAAATCCTTGCTGCGCTTCCAGTCCTTCAAAGTGAGCGCAGTGCCATCAACCACGACAAAGCAGAATTCGCTACCCACGCATCCAATTGCAGCGGCTTTGCTCACGGCCGCCTGAACAGCGCTCGGCGCGATCTTGCGATTACTCAAGAAGTCGTACGCGCCCTGACGACTCGCGTCGCTGCCGCACACCTCGAGCACCCGGCCTCCAGGGCGCGCGGCGGCCTCAGCCGCGATCCGGACCAATCGCCGCGTGCGTCTCGAATCTCCGAGTTCTGCATGGCCGAAAACTTCCTCTGCCCAGTCGCGTGAGGTGGACCCCATTCTTCGGACCAAAATGGGGGAGAGCTAAGGTGTGGTCTGCTCTGTGGTGAATCAACGAAATCATTCGTCCGTCATCGTCTGTCTTCCTACGCCAAGACGTTGCAACCG
>DATHEN010000396.1:0-2498 GCA_035318565.1 Polyangiaceae bacterium | reverse complement strand
TTGCTCACGCCGTTCCCGCAGCAGCAGTTCAACGCCATCGATGATCGGCGCTCGGAGAAACCCAGCCTGGGGGTGGCGTGCTTCGATTGCCACGTAAACGGCCACACCAGCGCAGCCACACATCTCGTCGGCGATGTCCGGCCACAGGAAAATCGGCGTCGCATCGACACCACGTCGCTGCGCGGTTTGCAGAATCAGCAAATTTTCGGCTCGCAGCGCTCGCTCACGAGCGTGGAGGACTTCACGGAGTTCGAACAACGCGCCGCCTACTTCGACGGCGATCCGGTGCTCGCGACGAAGAAGGGCATCAGTCCGCTGGACCGGGGCACGCAGGTGCACCACATGGCCGAGTTCCAGAAGATCCTCGATTTTCCGCCGGCGCCGAAGATCGCGCCCGACGGCACGTTGATCGCGGCCAAGGCCACGCGCGCCGAGCTGCGCGGTCAACGGCTCTTCTTCGGCAAGGCCAAGTGTGGAGACTGCCACGCGCTGCCCTTCTACACGGATCACTCGCTGCACGATTTGAAGGTCGAGCGCTTCTACGAGCCGCGCATGATCAACGGCCGCTTCGCGTCGGCGGACGGGCCCATCAAGACGTTTACGCTGCGCGGTATCAAGGATTCTCCGCCGTACCTGCACGACGACCGCCTGCTGACCCTCGAAGACACCATCGAGTTCTTCAACCTGGTTTTGCAGACGCGGCTGACGGCCCAGGAAAAGTCCGACCTACTGGCGTTCCTGCAAGCACTGTGATGTCCTGCCCGGCGTGAGCCCGGAGGAGTACGGCCGCTACGATGCGATCGGTCTGGCAGAGCTCGTCGCGCAAAGGAAATCGAGCGCGCGCGAGCTCTGCGAGGCAGCCATCCAGAGCATCGAACGCCGCGACCCGTCCATCAACTCCTTCGTCCTCCGCATGTTCGAAGACGCGCGTGCGCGCAGCGCGGGCCCGCTCCCCACGGGCCCTTTTGCGGGGGTGCCGTTCGCCTTGAAGGATTTGATGGCGGCTTACGCAGGCGTGCCGCTCACGAGCGGGTCGCGCTTCTATGGGGACTTCACTCCGGAACGGCACTCCGCGCTGGTCGAGCGGTACCTCGACGCGGGTTTGGTCGTGGTGGGAAAGACGAGCACGTCCGAGTTCGGCTTGTTGCCGGTCACGGCTCCTCCGCGCTTCGGTATGGTGTGCAATCCCTGGGACCGAACGCGCACGGCGGGTGGCTCCTCGGGCGGCTCGGCCGCGGCGGTTTCTGCCCGGCTCGTGCCGATGGCCAGCGGCGGCGACGGCGGCGGATCGATCCGGATTCCGGCGTCTTGCTGCGGAATCTTCGGCTTCAAACCTTCGCGTGGGCGAAACCCGACGTGGCCGTACGTGGAGGGTTGGGAGGGTTTCACGCAGGAACACGTGCTGACCCGATCGGTGCGCGACAGCGCCGCGGCGCTGGACGTGACCAATCGTCCCGCGGCCGGCAATCCATACTTCACCCCGCCGGGCGAACGGCCATTTTTGGCAATGCTCGAGGACGCGCCGCGCCCGCTGCGCATTGCTTACTCGAGTGAGCCGCTGCTCGGACGCTCCACGCATCCCGATTGCCGGCGCGCGCTCGAACAGAGCGTCGAGCTCTTGCGATCGCTCGGGCACGAGCTCTGCGAGGATCGGCCGCACGTGGATCGACGCGCGTTCATTCAGCATTGGATAGCGTTCATGGCCGGTCAGCTGGCGGCAGAAGTTCGCCAAGCAGAACGCGACGTCGGCCGGCGCGCGCGTCCAGCCGAATTCGAAGACATGGTCTGGCTGAGTCGCTGTATGGGGGAGGCGTTGCCGGCGGGCGCCTATGTCGAGGCCGTACGAGCGCTGAAGCGCGAGGGCGCGCTGTTCGATCAGTTCTTGGCTCGCTACGATGCCTGGCTGTGTCCGACTCTGGGAACTCCGCCACCGCCGCCCTCGGCGCTCCGCAGCCGGGGTGTGTGGGGAGCGCTCGAGCGTCTTGCCAAGCGCGCCAGCGCCGGCCGCGTGCTGCTGCGCTCTTCGCAGACCTTGGTCGCGACCGAGCGGCAGTTCGACTTCGTGTCGTACACGCCGCTCGCAAACGCCGGGGGCCAGCCCTCGATGTCGGTGCCGTTATCCTGGAACGCCGCCGGTTTGCCGATCGGCGTGATGTTCACGGCGCGGCTGGGAGAGGACGCGGTGTTGTTCCGTCTGGCTCGACAACTCGAAGACGCCGCCCCCTGGCGCGACAAGCAGCCACCACTGGACGCCGCCCATCCGAGTTGAACGCGTCAGCGCGCGGGCTGCTCGCCGGCGGGAGCCGTGCTGGCCGTCAGATTCTTGGTCTGTTCGATCAAGCGCGGGATTTCGGTGACGTTCGGCAGCAGCACCAGCTCGATGCGGCGGTTGTCCTGGCGACCGGCCTTGCTCTTGTTGCTCGCGATGGGATCGAACTCGCCGTAGCCGGAGGCCACGAGATTGTGCGGCTTCACACCCTTCTCGATGAAAAATTCGG
>DATHEN010000395.1:0-2118 GCA_035318565.1 Polyangiaceae bacterium | reverse complement strand
CCCTTGGCCTGCAAGTGCTCGCGATGGCCCTTGTCGTCGGCGTAGGGCAGGGGATGATCGAGCACTACGCGAAAGCGCTTGGGACGACCGACATCAGAATCCAAGATCAAGCCGTCCTGCTGGTGGTCGCGATCATGCTGCTGGTGATGGTGAACAAGGTTCCGCCGCTCGTGGGAAGCCTCGCAAATGGTTCGATTGCAGGCGCGGCGGGCTCCGGATTCGGAGCGGGCGAGGCGCTTAGCGCCGCGAGCACAGCGCTCGCCGGAGCAGCGCTGGCGAAGACAGCTCTGTCGGCTGCTGCGGGCTCGGCCACGGGCGGCGTCATGGGAGCGTTCAGCGCTGGCAGTGCGCCGCGCGGTAGCGTCTCGGACGCAGCGTCGCTGTGGGGCGACTTCGAAGGCCACGAGGGACGGACAGCGAGCGACGCCGCACCGCCCGACGAGCAAGAACACGATGATGCAAGCAGTAGCGCTCTGACCGACGAGCAAGAGCACGGCGACCGAAATGACGACAAAGCCAGCCAAGCGCAAGCACACGCGACCGAGCCGGAGGCCGAACAGCGCGACGATGGAACTGGCAAGCAACACAGCCCTTCATCAACACGTGTTCCAAAGTCCCCGCAACGGTTCACGGGCGATCGCTCCGGCGCGCAGAGCAGCGGTGCGCGAGGCAAGGCGTCGCGTGCGGCAGGTGCCATGGATCCCGATCAGTTGCTCGCGGAGTTTGATTCGTCGAAGCCTGGGAGCGCTGATCACCGAATGCAGGCGAGCAAGCCCAGCGGACGGACGCCGGCCGACCTGGATCGGGGAGGCAGCGTGCAGGCGCCGCTCGACTCTGCGCCCGCCCGGGATGCCACGAACGCATCGCCTCCCGCGCAAGCAGCGGGGCAGAGCCAGCATGCGATGGGTCCTGCATCAGCCGCTGCATCTGCCCCGGCAGTCAGTCCTGCTGAGCGCACCACAGCCGCAGCCCCGGTGGTAGCGGGTGGAGCACTCGCTTCAGCATCGCCGATGGTCTCCTCAGCAGCGCAGTACTCGGCGGCGCTGCCTGCGCAACCCCCGCCGCCCGCGGGCGCGCTGGCCGTTGCGCCCACCGTCTGGTCGCTCAGTGCGGCGGGCTCGCCGCCGGCGACGCCTGGTTCATCTTCCCCGTCCGTCGCTGGCGGGGCTCACGCTCTGCAGCAGAGCTCGGGGCGCGATTTCGGTGGCCTCATTGCCGGCTTCGCAGAGGGCGGCGCTGCGCCAGCAACGGCGCTCGTTGCAACGCAGCCGAACGCGCCCCAGCTTGCGCCACCTTCTACGGCGGCAGCACCAACGAACGAGTTCAGTATGAACGTCGAGGACGAGGTTGCTGCCTTCAGGGAACGAGGGTAGGGCGATGCGCTGGGCTTTAATCGTTGCGCTCGGAGCGGCCACTGCCATCGCGCGGGCGGACGATGTCGACGCGGTCGACCTCGAGGTGCTCGGGCTGCTCGAGGACGGCGCAGACTTGGAGGCACGCGACGTTTGGCAGGCGCTCGCTGTCGTGGATTCCGACGTGCGTCGCCGCCGGCACAGCCGCGGCGCCGAGCGCACTTGCGTGACCCTCGAGCATGGACAGCCCCTACCTGCGCATGGCGGATACGTCGTCCGCGACCCCCATCGAGCCTGGGCCACGCAGAGCACGATCGCGTGGTTCACGGGAGCCTTCGACGTGATGAAGCTCGACCCCGGCGCGGCCGCGATCATGGTGCACGATCTGAGCGCAGAGCACGGCGGACCCTTGAGCGGACATCGAAGCCATCAGGGCGGCCGCGACGTTGATCTTATGTACTATCGGCAATCATGTGCGGCAGTCTGTGGCCCGCAATCGGTCACCGTCGCCGAGCTCGACGCGGAGCGGCAGTGGCGGCTCTTGCGGTACTGGCTAGAGCGCGACGTCACGGAGTTCATCTTCATGGACTACGCACTGCAGGCGCCGCTCTACAGAGCAGCCCAAGCCAGCGGCGCAACGGCACCCGAGCTTGCGCGGTGGTTTCAGTATCCGGCGGGCAAGTTGGCGCGCGTCGGCATCATTCGGCATGTCGAGAGCCACGCGAATCATCTTCACGTCCGATTTCGTTGCGTGCCAGCCGAGCAA
>DATHEN010000394.1:0-18446 GCA_035318565.1 Polyangiaceae bacterium | reverse complement strand
CTCCGAGCAGCATGGTGATCATCAAGTTGCCATATTCGCGCTTGACCCCGTGGCGATTTCCTCCGAGCGGGATGTACAGATAATCGCGGAGCCAGGTGGACAGGGAGATGTGCCAGCGCTTCCAAAAGTCGCTCGGCGAAGTCGCGAGATAGGGCATGCGGAAGTTGATGACCAGCTCGAAACCCAGCCATTTCGAGATGCCGCGCGCAATCGCGGAGTAACCCGAAAAGTCCCCGTAGATCTGCAGCGTGAACGCGTAGATCCCGATCAGGACTTCCGCTCCCGTCATGCCCGCGGTGTCCCCGGTGCCCAATCGGTAAAATACCGAGTTTGCGATGGGCGCCATGCTGTCGGAGAGCACCATCTTTTTGAACAGACCCACCACCACCAGCCAGAGGCCTGCGCTGAAGGCGTTCGGCTCGAGCACGCGCCGATTTACCACCTGCGGCAGCAGCGTGTGAGCGCGCATGATCGGACCGGCTACCAGGTGCGGGAAGAAACACACGAACAGCGCAAAGTCCGTAAAGCTCTCGGTCGGCTCGCACTCACCGCGCCAGATGTCGATGGTGTAGCTCATCGCCTGGAACGTGTAGAAGCTGATGCCGGCGGGCAGTAGAATGCCGAGCAACGGCGCCGGCCCGGAAATGAATCCCAGGCGAGCCAGGGTATCGTGCGCGGAGCCGACGAAGAAATCGAAGTACTTGAAGAACCCGAGGATGACCAGGTTCGCCGTCAGGCTGATGACCAGGAACACTTTGCGCCGGCGCTTCTCGTCCAGCGCGTACAGATGCGGGACCGCGAGCGCATAGAACGTCGTGGCGGCCAGCGCACCGAGTGGTACGCGAAAGTCGGTGAAGCCATCGCTGCAGAGCAGGACCGCTGCGCCGACCACCAGCGCGCCCAGACCCCAGATTTTCCTCTTCTGCAGCTGGACTCCCGCCACCCCCAGACCGCCCACGAAATCGATGACCGTGGAGATCAAGATCAGGAACAGGAAGCGGTAGTCCCAGAAACTGTAGAAGAAGTAACTCGCCACCAGCAGGAGCAAGTTCTGCCCGCGGTGTGAGAGCCGCCAGTAAGGCGCGATAACGGCCAAGAAAAGCAGCCAGAAGGCGAGCTGATTGTAGTTCACGGCACCATCGACCCGTAGTCATGCAGCGAGCCCTGCGAGCCCGCAGATTGCACTCGCTTACTGTTCGACCACCACGACGCGGTGTTTACCGTTCGCGGAGGCTGGGATCACGTTGACGAGCTCCGTCTTGACGTCGACGCCGCGCAAGTACTTGGAGCAGTTTTGCCGAATACCCTGGAGCACCGCTTCGTCGAACTGGGGCGTTGGGACGAGCTTCAGCTCGAGTGAGCCGTCCTTGCGCTGCACGGCCTGAAAATGCCGCACCTTGTCCGCGAGCACCGAGAACAACACGTTGAAGAACATGCCGCTGACGGGTTGCCCCTGTGCATCTCGCAGCGTGTCGTTCCTTCTGCCCTCCACGGAGGAGATTCGCAGCAGAGCGCGCCCGCAGCTGCAGCGGCCGCTCTCGCCGGCCACCGCCAGGTCTCCGTTCAAATAGCGGATGAACGGCGCGCCGTAGTTGTGCAGGTCCGTGACGGCGACCTCGCCGGTTTCGCCCGGTCGCGCAGCACGCAGGCGGCCGTTCTCGTTGACCAACACCTCGAGGATGATGTTCTCCATCGACACGTGCAGACCGCTGTGAGCGTCGCACTCGCTGGCCATCAGCATCACTTCGCGACTGCCGTAGGTTTCGAATACGGCTGGGCCGAACGCTTTCTCGATGACCTCGCGGTCGGCCGGGAAGACGCGCTCCGCTGCGCACAGAATCGGAATCGTGCCCCAGGTTCGGCGGCCGCGCTCGAGCACGTGCCGCGACAGCGTGGCGATTGCCTGTGAGTAGCAGACCATCACCTCGGGGCGGGTTCGTTCGATGATCTGGATGACGCTTTCCAGGCCTTCGTCCGAGCGATCCGTGCAGTCGACATAGAGCTCGCGCTTGAGACCTCGATCGACCGCGGTCTTCGTGCGCTTCTTCCAGGAGTACCGGTAGAGGGAGTCGAGGTTGCCCCAGTAGTGCAGGCTGCGCGCGCCGGGGCGGTAGCCGGCCCAGCCGTAACCGCGCATTTTGACGGCCTGGCGCCAGTATTCGGAGTCCCAATCGTAACAAAATTCGAGGGGCTGCCCGGTGGTGCCGCTCGTCATCTTGCGGACCTGGGGAAAAGGCGGTGCTGTCGATTTACGTGCCTGCGAGTGTTCGCGCGCGGCTTCGCGGGTAAGCGCCGGAATTTTGGACAGGTCGTCGATCGAGCCCACGTCCTCGGGCGCGAGACCCGCAGCTCGAAAGCACTCGCGATAGTACGGCACGTTGGCGCAGGCGTGCCGGGTCAGTCGCACGAGCTCGCGCGATTGCAAGGCATGGAGCTCGTCCAGCGAGCACCATTGCGTGCGTTCGAGCTCCTTCCAATACGAAAGGGTCGGGCGCCTTTTGAGATGCGTCTCCCACGCGGGAAGCAACGCCGTTCTAAAGAAAGCTCCGTACAGGTCCATGCTCCACTCCAAGCTCGGGCGTTTGCGATCGGCGTGCAGCCGGCGGCGGGGCGAGCACGTAGTCGCGGTAAGCATCGGGATCTCCCGATAAGCCGTCCATCGCGGCCAGCGCGATGTTGAACATTTCGCGAGCGGTCACGTAATGCAGCGACCAATTCTCGCCGTCGTTGTAGCGAGTCGTGAGCTCGCGATGCATGGCCCGGGTCGGTTCGCCCAGCAGCGCGGCGGCCTGGGCCTCGGGCGCGCCATGCGTGTGCAGTTTGACGAAGACCCACTCCGGACGTCCGGCGACGCCGACTCCCTGCTCCACCCAGTGACGAATACGGCTCGGCGTTCCCGGGTCAATCGCCGTGAGCGCTGCGCCTTCGATACGCGGTACCAGCGAACCCGGACGGCGGGTGAGCGCCAGCGGACCTTGAATCATCAGAATGCGATCGGACTTCTTCACGCCCACGCGCGCACGCTCGCCGTTCTCATAGGCGCGGCGCGCGGAGAGCGTGCCGTTTGGCCAGTAGATCTGATTGACGATGTTGGGCTGGCACTCGTTCGGAGCCGCCGGGAACGTGAAATCGGCGTAGCAGCCCGTTTCGAACAAGAGCGGGATCTCGTCGTCGACCCCGCACCAGCGGCCGTCGCCGCGCGCGTTGGCCAGGCACCAATTGCCGTGAATGAACGCGTAACGCAGCCGCCCGTCGGCGTCGCGCGAGAGGTGGCCGTGTTTCGCGAAGAGCTCGAGGTAGCGTAGGATGTCTGCGCGCAGCCCCGTGTGTGTGTCGGCGTCGTGATGCAAATGCAGCTCGACCTCCCCGAAATCGGCGTTGGCCAGCTCTGCCAGCGCTTCGAGGTATTCCGGCGCGTACTGCTCCCCCGGGAAGAAGAAAGAGTGGCGAGGAGAGCGGCCGTCCGCATCACGGAAGCTCGCGAGCTCCGGGTACGAGCGCGACCAGGCGCTTACGCGCGCACGGCCCGTACGCGCGTCGGCATTCCCCCAGAGCGGTTCGTAGTGATCGCAGATCGCAAACAGCAGGTGGCGTTTACCGCGCGGGCGGCCGGCCAAGTTGCGCTGCACGGTATGGCGCGCATAGCCTGCCAGCCAGCGGTGAAGCTGCTTTTCCCGGAGCAAGCGCCACACGTTCACGATACCTCTTTGGCCGTACTGTCGAGCAGAACCACGCCCAGGATGCGCGCGGGCGCCAGCTGTTCGACAGCCGCCCGGAGCGCAGCACGCCGGGTTTTCTTGGCGCGCGCCACCATCACCACGCCGTCCACGGTCTCGGAGATGAGATTCACGTCGGCGCTGTCGAGCACGGCGGGCGTGTCGACGATGATGTAGTTGTATTCCTCTCGCAGGTCCTTGAGCGCCGCGGCCAGCAGCACGCGATCGAGCTTGGGCCGCTCGGGGGCACTCGGGTCGACGCTGGCGAGCTCTACCCGGCGACCGTCGAGTTTCGTCATGACCCAAGGCCGAGTGGTCGAGTCGAGGTTGGACATCTGCTCCGCGAAGCAGTGCGACGGCGTGAACCCGAGGCTCTTCGCCAGCGAGGGCCGGCGCAGGTTCGCTTCGATCAGGGCGACGCGCGCTCCCACGTCTTCGCCCAACGCCAGTGCGAGGTTCAGCGCACATGTGGACTTGCCGTCGCCATCGCTGGGGCTCGTTACGGCGATCACACGCGGATCGCCGTTCGAGAGCAGGCGGTGACGGAGCAGTCGATAGCTCGTCGCCGCGGGCTGCTCCGGCGCCGTGAGCAGCACCAGATTCGGATCGAGCTTCTCCGGGAGCTCCACGCTTTCGACGACCGTCGTGGGCCGCCGCCAGCGGGTGATAGCTTCCGTTTGCGGCTCGTTCGGCTCGCACAGGCTCAAGCGGAGCGTGGACGTACGGCTTCGCTTGTCGCGAGTCGGAACGTTCTCGTCGCCAACGACTTCAATGATCGGATACGCGTAACGCGCCATCTCATGCGTGGGCATGTGCCCTCCTGATGTTGTTTGCACTCGGCACTTCGGTCAGTATGGGGCCGACGGAATCTGCGTCATGGCCATCGTAAATGCGATCATCGAAGATTGCGCAGGCGACGGCCACCATCAGCCCGAGCAACAGCGATAGACCGAGGAATATTGCAGCGATCAGACCGCGGCCGGGCGGCTGAGGTTTGAGCGGCAAGTAGGCGGGGTCGATGATTTGCACCTGTACGGCGTGACCGCCGGATTCGGAGCTGGCCGCGATGTCAGCTTTGAAGAAGCTGGCCTCGATTTGTTCGTGACGCTGGCGCGTCTCGTTTACGCTGCGAGTCGCCCGGGCCCACTGGGTTTCGAGCTCCACCAAGTCTTCCTGACCGGCCGCCTTCTCTTGGGCAGTGGCAGGCGCAGCCGACCGGCTCGGAACGAACACGCGCCGCGGCTGCGCGGTCGAGTTGCTCGCCACCGCCGGCAGGGCGGGCGCGGGTGATCCCATGCCCTGGAGCCTCTGTTGAGCGCGCCCCACGGCTGCGGCGGCGGCCCTGACGTCCGGATGTTCTTCCGTGAAGCGGTTCGATTTCTCGGTCAAGTCGGCCTGTGCCGCGGCGAGCGCCGCTTCGGCGCGAGCTTTCTCGGCGCGGTCGAACACGGGGGGAGCTCCCGTGGCAGCGCTGGGTGCGGTCCCGCGCACCGCAGGTCCCAGGGTTTGCCAGGTGCCCACGGCACGGCGCAGCTCGGCGAGTGGCTCCGCGCGCTGCGCGCCGCCGGTGGAGGCGCGGATCGCGGCACCGCTGGTCGGGCCGCCCATCAGCAGCATGGAGTCCATGGCGATGCTGGGGTGCTCGGCCATGAACTTCGCGAGCTCGAGCTCGGCGTCTTTCAGCTCTTTCTCCGTGCGCTTCGACTCGCCGGCGAGGAAATCCCGCGTGAGGCGCGCCTGCGCGCGCCGGGCCTTACCGTCTTCGCTGATCACCAGATCGGCGAGCCGCGCGGTCACCTTCTGGGCTGTTTCCGCGGAGTCCGCGCGATATCCGAGCGTGTAGGTTTCCCCACCGGGCGCCCGGAAGCTCAGGTCTTCGCGGAACTCCTCGATCGCGTCCACCAGGCCTTCCTTGCGCAGGACGCCTTGATAGAGGCCGTGCTCGTTCAGCACGCGCGTCAGCATCGGGCGCGCCAGGAGCATCTCCTTGAGACGTACCGCCGTGTTGCGCGGCTGTGTGGCGGACTGACCGCTCTGATCCGAGGGGCGGATCGCCTCCGTGTAGAGCAGGACGGTCTCCGACACGTAGCGCGGCGTTCGCACCAGCAAGAATACGCCGCACAGCACCGCGCCCACGGCCACGGTCGCGGCGATCGTCCAAGCGAAGTGGCGCACGCGGCGCACGAAGGACAGCGCGCGATCGAGCTGCTGTCGCGGATCAGAAGCGGTATCGGGGTTCATAAAGCTCATGCGTAACCTTCTGCTCTCGAGTTCGAAGTACGAATCTGACCAAGGACTGGCACGCCCATACGCCGCAGATCCTCGGCTTCGAGGATGCGAGTATCGAAGGCGCCAGCCAAAAGACCGAGAAAAGGCAAACCAAAAACGAAGGTGAACAGACCGAACAACAGCAAATCCTCGCTGTCGACGCCGGCGCTCTCTGCGATCGCGCCGTTGTCGACCAGCTCGAAACGCAGCCCCAGCTCTTTGGCTTCGAGCGAGGCGTTCAGATCGAGCTGCGCCTTGCGCGTTTCCGCCTCGACCACGCGGCGCTCGAGCAACGGCAGCGAGCGCTGAAGACTGGCGAGCTCCACCACGGCCTGAGGATCTCGGTCGGCGCGGATGAGCGTCACTTTTTCTACGATCGCCTGCTGCTGCTGAATGACGTCCGCTTGTGCGCGCTCCACCTGCGCGGCGGCTTCGCGCGCGAGCATTTCCACCTGCGAGCGGCGGGTGCGGCTTTCGTGGTCGGCGACGAGCGCTGCGAGGTCACGCGTGACGGCCAGCGCGAGCTGCCGATCGGATGAATGGTAAAGGATCGCGATGCGCGCGGAGCGCGGCGGATCGTTCGGCGAACGCTCTTCGACGAAGTAGTTTCGATAAACTTCAACGTCGATGTCATCGCGAAAAGAGGACAGCGCGGCCTGCGGGTTCGTGCTCAAAATGCTCGCGTACAGGCGATGCTTCTCCATCACGTCCAGCAGGCGCTGATTCGTGAAAATGGCCTCCCGGACGTGATCGCGCAGGCGTCGCTTGGGGCGCGGCGTTGCGCCGTATTGCGCATCCGCTTCGATGGCCCGCAGCACCACGCGCGGGGCAAAAGTGCGTTCACGCAGCGCGCTGATCCCCACCAGGAGTAGCGCTGCGGCCAGCGTCAGTCCGAGGCTGACCCAGGGCCTTTGCCAGGCGCGCCGATAGAGCCGGCCGACCTGCGTGATCACGTCGAACAGCCCCGGCTCGCGCTCCAGCCAGCTACGCCGCATCGCGACACCTCTGGCTCAGCGCATCGAGGACGTCCGAACGGGCGCTCTCGAAAACCTGTTCGTCATCGGACCAGCTCTTGGTGCTCGCGGCTTCGCCGAGCGCGCGCGGCATGACTTTCGCGGCGATCGCTGCCGCCTGCGAGCGCTGCCCGCACGCGGAAAGCTTCTGCAGCAGCAGGCGATCTTGCAGGCCGCGGCGCAGCGCCTTGAGGCGCAAGGACGGGATCGGGCCGGGGTAGGCGAGCAGGCCGTCACCGTTGCCGAAGTCGCTGCCGCCCTTCGAGCGCTCGTCGAACGTGAGTGGATCCTCGAAGACGTTCGTGGGTCCGCCCGAGTTGTAACGATCCTCGAAGTACAGACCCTCCCACGCGTACCAGAGCTCGACGTCATAGCGGTACGCGATCCAACCCCAGGTACGCAGCGCAGTGCCCGCCGTGTCGATGATCATGCTGCCGGCTTGCGGAGGCTTGCCGTTGTAAGTCCAGAAGCGTGCGCCGGACTCGCGGCGCTCGCGCTCGGCGCGCGGGATGTTCCCCGGCGCGATGTACAGATCGATGCTGTTCGCGTACACCGGAGCGGTGCTGTCGGTGACCCCGCGCAGCAGCCGCGGCGCCTTGCCGCCCGCGCGACCCATCACGTCTGCGATCCACTTGGCGCGCTGCTTCTGTTCGGACGTGCGCGGCTCGTCGATGGGAATCGCGAACGGCGTGACCTCCGTGTCTTCGAACAACTCTAGCCAGCGCTGGACGTCCGCGACGATCGCGCCTTCGCTGCGCGTGTCGAGTGAGACGGGCCAGTACTTGACGCCACGGACGAATTGCCGCCGCGGAGGGAAGCGGTCCGGCCGTTGGTTCGCGGCGAGATAGGTGCCGTGCTCGCGGAACAGCTCGTGGTAGACGCGTTCCACCTGCAAGAGCGCCGCGTTGTCGTCGTCTAGCATGTGGTGGAGGCGCGCGATCTCCTTGGGCAGATAGAACACCCAAACCAATGGATCTTTGCGCAGGTCGATGCGGACCGGCTCGACGCGCAGCTCCGCAGCGAAGCTGCGATCGGCAATCCGAAGCTGTCCCGAGTAGTTGCCGGGCGCTGCGTCGGGGCGGATGTACACGTCGAAGAACGCGTGCCGGTCGGCGCGGAAGCGGGTGCCGGCCGGGAACAGCGGATCCGGATACGTGCCGGGCCCAGCGCTCGGCCCATACAGGCGCGTCGACGCTTCCTGCACGGTCACGTAGCCAACGCGAAAGCCGTGGACCGTCGCGCTCTCGGACGGAAGCTCCAGAGCCACTTCCGCGCGCTCGGGCCGCGTGAAGCGCAGCTGCACGCCGAGCGTCTCGCCGCGTGCTCCGCGCAGACGCAGCGTATGCCCGTCGAACACGGCAGACCGCTCCACTAGCGGCGCGTCGATCGCGCGCTTTGCCGATTCACCGCTCACTTCGAGCTCGGCGCGCCGACAGGCGACCGAACCGAATAGGGCGGCGCTAAGCAGCCAGCAATTCGCCCACCGTGACCAGTTCATAGTCCGCCTCAAGCAAGTCGTTAAGAATGTGCGGCAGAGCGGCCAACGTCCAAGGTTGGCCCTCGTGAAAAAGTAAGATGTCGCCGGAGCGCGCAGGGAGATCGCGAAAGGTGCGCACCAGCTCGGCGCTGTCTTGCGTGCGCCAGTCGCCCGAATCGCGCGACCACAAGACCGTGGTGTACCCCGCGCCAGCGCACGTCACGAGCGCTGCAGGCGAGAGCTCACCGCGCGGCGGTCGTACCAGCGTTCGGCCGCTGGTTGCGGGCAGCAGCCGGCAGGTTTGGTCGAGCTCGTGGTGGAGCTCGCCCGACCCCAGCAAGGGAAACGGGCGGTGTGAATAGCCGTGCACCGCGATTTCGTGGCCGTGCAGCGCCAATTCCTCGAGCTCGGCTGCGTGCTCGCGGCAGGCATCGCCGACGACGAAGAAGGTTGCACGAGCCCCGAAGCTCTCGAGCAGCGCGACGTAGGCGAGCGTCAAGGGCCCCGGGCCGTCGTCGAAGGTGATGCTCACCCGCTTGCCGTGCCGCGGACCGTGGCAGGCGAACCAACCTTTCGGCAGCACGACACGGGCGGCTGCCTTGGCGGCTCGCCGCCCGATGCGCGCGGCTTGGCCTGGCAGCGTGCGCGGCGCGAGCGGGCCCGGAGCATGGAGGGAAACCAACATGTCAGGCTGCCTCCCGGTCCAGTTTTTCGAGCGTACGGGGCGCCTGGCCGGTTGCCCTCAGCAAACTATCGTAGAGCTCCCCGGCGCTTTCACGCCAGCTCCGCACGCCGGCCGTGCGCGCGACCTGCAGCGGTTCGTAGTCGCGCTCGGCTGCGCGCAGCAGCGCCGACGCCAGGGCGTCGGGCGCGCACTTCTCGACCACTTCGCCGAGCAGCTCACTCGAGATCAGATCGGGGACTGCGCCCACGCGTGTGGCTACCACGCGCCGGCCGCTCGCCAGCGCCTCCAGCACCACGTTGGGCATGCCCTCGTTCCAGCTCGGGAGTGTCAGGACGTCACACGCTGCGAGCCATTCGGGCACTTCGCGGAGAGGGCGCGCCCCGAGCACGCGAATACGCCCGGGGGTGCGCAGCGCTGCAGCGTCGCACTCTGCGCGTACCTTGCCCTCGCCGAGCAGCACGAGCTCGACGTTCTGCTGACGGTCGAGCTTTTCGAAGGCGGCGAGCAGGTCGAGCACGCCCTTCGTTTCCTCGAGCCGGCCCACGTAAAGAATGACGCGCTTTTCACTGCCTACTCCCAGCGTTCGCCGGGCCGCGCTGCGCGAGCGCGGGTGAAAGAGCTCCGTGTTCACCCCGTTGGCGACCACATCGACACGGTCTGCGGCCGCGCCGAGCGCGATCGCTTTTTCCCCGAGCTGGCGGCTGACGGCCACCACGCGCGCTGCGTGTGGCAGGGCGGCGCGCAAGCGGCGCTCGGGTGCGGGCATGCGCGCCACGACGTTGATATCGGAGCCGTGCAGCTTCACGACCGCCGGTACCGCGAGCAGCTGGGCGAGCTTTATCGCCGCGTACCCGTCCGGGTAAGCCCAGGAGCCGAGCACGACGTCGACCCGACCGCGGTAACCGAGCACGCGCGGCGCGAGGGAGGCCGTGTAGAGCGGTCCGGAAAGCCCCGGGGCGAAGCGCGGCACGAACAACGTGCGCGGATGCCGGACGCACAGGCCATCGATGCACTCCTCTGCGGGAACGCCCGTGAGCTTGCCCGCTGGAGACCAGCGGGTGAGTCGGCTCGCCAGGGGGAACCACGGAATCGTGGCCAGCACGTCGACGTCACAGAAGCGCCGCAGCTCGGCAAATTGCTGGCGATTGAACGGCGCCGCAAAGGGTTCCAGACCGTTCGGAAAAATTTTCGTGACGATGAGAACCTTCATGTCAAGCCGCTTGCTGCGAAGGCAGCTCGATTTCAGTGCGAGGCAAAGCGCACTCGCCGCACAGCTCCAAAGCGATGATCGCCCGGTCATCTGGACGCGTGGCTCGGCGCGCAACTTCGGAGAGGATGAGGCGGTTGATCTCGCCGAGGTCGTGCGGTGCATTTCCGAGTAGAGCGCGCACACGGGGCATCTCGTACAAGTCCTCTTCGATTGCTTCGGTGATGCCGTCGGTCATCATCAACAAGATGTCCCCGGACTGAATCAGGAAGGTATCGTCCTGGTACGTCGCGCCCGGGAGCATGCCGAGTGGCGGACCCGAAGCGGCGCCGATCACCCGGGTCTCCTGCGCGCGGCGCAGAACCGGCGGCACGTGGCCCGCGTTGGCGCAGGATGCGATACCAGTGCTCGGGTCGATGATGAGAGCCGCGGCGGTCACGAACACGTCGTCCGGCAACTGACCGGCAATGACCCGGTTGAGGGTCGTCAGGAGCTCGCTGGGGGTTTCGACGAAGCAGCCCAGCTCTCGCAGGTGGGGTCGCACGGCATCAACGAGGCGTGCCGCCGGTACGCCTTTGCCACACGCGTCGCCAATCACCACGCAGACCTGATTGCCGCGGGGCAGGATCAAGATGAAATCGCCGCTGACGCCGCTCGCAGCTTTCTGCGCTACGGACCAGCGCAGCCCATTCAATTCCGTGGGCAACGCGCTACTGGAGACGTCACGATGGGTCATAAGCTCCGCGGTCATCCTGGCGCATTCTGCATCGGACGTGCCATGGGTCTGGAGTAGGTGGGTGGACGTAACGAAGCGGTCCTTTCAGCGCAAAAGCTGCGCGTTACGTGCAACCCGCGCGTGGGCGAGAAAGAGCCCGCAGCGCGAGAGCACCCGCCCCGCGTGGGAACGTCCGTAGCCGAATGCGCGGCATTCAGCGGGGTTATGAGCGCAAGACATGCGCCTCGTTTGGAGATGGCATGTGCATTGCTGTTTCCTTCGCCTGCGGCCAAACGGACGCCGCTCTCGGAAGTCAGTGCTGCCGTCAATGCAGCCTGGCTGGAGCGTTTGATTCGTCGCGCTTGGCGCGGCGCTTGGCTTCGAGTGAGCAGGTTCAAATGAATCGACAAGGGATCAGCAAGGCGCGTTTCGCCGAGAAAACTTCGAATCTTTCTTCGCTGGCAACACTGCTGATGGCGCTGTCGGTGGCCGCATGTGGCGGCGGCGGCGGCGGAAACGACCCCGGCGGTGCCGGAGGGTCTGGGGGTAGCTCGGGCGATGCCGGTACGGTGCCTTTGAATTGCACGAGCAGCGGCGATCGCGGAGAAATGGTCAGCGTTCCGGCCGGCGAGTTTCTGATGGGCTGCAACTCAGCCGTAGACAATCAGTGTGAACCCCGGGAACAACCCGGGCGTCAGGTCACGCTGAACGCCTTTCAGATCGACAAGACCGAGGTAACCCAGGACCAATATACGGCGTGCGTCGATGCCGGCGCGTGCGCCGAGCCCGCGTGCGAATGGAATTGTGAGCAAATGGATTTGCCCGCCACCTGCATACTCTGGGCAGACGCCAAGAAGTACTGTGAGTGGGCGGGCAAACGCTTGCCGAGCGAAGCCGAATGGGAGAAGGCGGCGCGCGGCACTGATGGCCGCAAGTTTCCGTGGGGCAACGAGGCGCCCTCGTGCGAGCTCTTGAACATGGTGGATTGCGTCGATGGCGCCTCACCGGCTGGCGCCTACCCTGATGGAGCCAGCCCGTACGGCGCACTCGACATGGCCGGCAACATGGTGGAGATGGTGGCCGACTGGTACGACGAGCGGTACTACCAGAGCGCCCCCTCGACCAACCCGAAGGGTCCGGGGACCGGCACCACGTTTAGTGGTCGTGGCGGCGGCTGGCTGAGCGCGGCCGTGTGGCATCGTACCTCCCAACGCGATTGGTACGGTCAAGACAAACAAGGCAAAAGCCTTGGTTTTCGCTGCGCGCAGTAGTTAGCCGCGCAAGCCGAACCGCTCACGGTACGGCGGAGTCCAGCTCCGGGTAGCGCCGAAAAATCCTGGTGCCGCCACGGGTACGAGACGCTGGCACTACTGCGACAGTCCTTGGCAGGAGCGGATCAGTCTCAGTCGTGCGCGCGTTGGCGATGCGCGCGTTGGCGATCAGGTGGCTGGACGACCGGATCGACGCTGGAGGGCGTCTCGGACCCGCGCGACCAACTCGCGGCTCGCTTCGCGCGCGAAGACCAACGCGGCCCCGATGTACACCAACGCTCCGATCACGATCTCGAGCACCAACAAGGGCAGCGGCGGCAGACCTCCCAGCGCCATCACCAGGTGACGAGCGCCGAGCACCGAAAGTGCCAAGGGCACGCACGCAATCAAAGGCGCGCTGACGCTCGTCAGCAAGCTGCGGAGCGGAATGCCGTCGCTCTTTTTTATGACCCACAGACAGGCCAGCATGTGAACGGCAAAGCCGAATCCGACCGCGGCGCACGTCCACAGCGCACTACCGCGGCCAATCGTGACGATCGCCGCGAGGAGCACCACGAGCTTGAAGAGCTCGAGCCACATCAAAGCGCGCGGCAGGTGGCGCGCTTGCAGGTAGGAGGCGACCACCCAGCCGACTGGACGCGTAACCGACAGCGCCGAGAGCAGCACCAACATGGGGGCGACCGGTTGCCAGCGCGGATCGAAGAGCACCGCCACGAGCGTGTGCGCTACTGCGCCGAGCCCTACGGCCAACGGAAAGACCACCAGGCCGAGCAGCGTGATCGAGCGAACCAGGGCCGTCTTACGGCGTTCGGCGTCCATGCGCGCGAACGACGGCACCAGCACGTCCCCAACCTGTTCGCCGATTTGCATCGCGGGTACGTCGGCCAGGTTGTACGCGAGGTTGTACATACCCGTAGTGCTCGGACCGAAGAACTTGGCAACGAAGAAGTTGTCCCAGCGGCGCGCGGCGAAAGATGCCAGCGCCGCCCCGGAGATGGGCAGGCCGAACCAGAACAACTGGCGCGTGACGCTCCACTTGATGGGACCCGTGGAGACCCAGTCGCGCCAGTTTGCCGCAACACAGACGATCGCGGTGCGTATCAAGGAACGGGCGACGTTGCCGATCACGATGGCCATGCCGCCCCAGCCGAGCAGCGCTAGCCATAGCGAGCCTACGGTGTAAGCCACGTCTCCTGCGGTGCGCTCGGCGCTCACGATTCCGAAGCGCATGTCCCGGACGAGAATGCGCTCCGGAATGTAGTAAATGCGGTCGAGCAAGCCACTCACGATCAAGCCCGGCAGAAAGCGGGCTGCGGCGGGTGCATCGAGCAAGGGGCCGAGCGGCCGTCCCAGCCAGAACAAGAGCCCGAGCACGATCGCGCCGAGTACGACGTGATAGACGGTGGCGTGGAACGCGACTTCACGTCCCGCACTCGGAGTGGCGATCAAGTATTGACCGAATCCGAGCGTGGACACCTGACTGGCGGTCAACACCATCACCGCCGCGATCGTCACTTCGCCGTACTCGGCGGGTGCGATGAACCGCGTGATGACGAGCGTCCCGATGAGCCCAATCGCTCGCGATGCGAAGCCCGCCGTGATGGACCAAACGGCGCTGCGCACTGTTTGACGAGCGAGCGACGTGCCAGCCAACGCCTGCACCTTTCACTCCTTCGATCCGCTAGGCTATTCAGGGAACGTAAATGTTGTCGCCCGTGAGTATCACGATGTCCTGCTCGGGCGCGTCGCCCTCCAGGATGTCGTCATAGTCGATGGGAATACGACGGATCTTTCCGCTCGGATCGGTGCGAACGATCACGATTTCGTCGTCGGCATAGCGATTGGGTCCGCCGGCAAGCGCGAGCGCCTGGCTGACCGTGACGTAGTACCGCGACGTGAACACGCCGGGGTGACCGACGTTGCCCGCCACGGTGAACCGATAGCTGTTCACCTCGGTGACCGCCACCGTCACGATCGCATCCTTGACGAAGCGCCCGACGCGCTCGCGGATCTCCCGGGTGAGCTGCTCGGTGGTTTTTCCGGAGGCGCGTACTTCCCCAATCAGTGGAAGCGTGATGGTTCCGTCGGGGCGGACCGTGGCTTCCGTGGAAAGCTCCTGATCTCGCCAGACCGTGACGGCCAGTGTATCGGCCACGCCCACCACGAACGGACGCCCCCGTGGATCCTGCTCCTGTGAGTAGGGGTGGCGACTGGTTCTGTTGGCGCCCAAACAACCCGAGCAGACGAGCGCGAGGCAAGCGAGGATAAGCGAAAGGCGGAATTGCAGTGGCACAGGGGATCCTCTAAGTGAATGAAAAGACGCCGCACGGCAGCGCGGCGCGGCTATTCTAAGTACGCGCGTGGGTGTTCGCCAACGGCCCGAGTGAGCGGGCTCCGGTACCCCGCTGGCACGCCACGAGGCAGCGCTCGAGCACCTCGCTGAGGCGAGCTTGCGACCAGAGTGGCGTAAACGTGTGATCCGGGCCGGCGATGACCTCCAAGGAAAACTCGGGTCGTGCGAGTAAGGTGCGCTCGTGACCACCCAGGGATTCGTGAAAATGCTCGAGACCGGGGTCATCGCCGCTGTAGATGCAGAACACGCTGCAGCCGCGTCCACACAAGCCTTTCACAGCCTCGAAGGTGGGGTTCGGCACGTTACGCTCGCCGAGCCAGTGCCGCAGCCCTTCCCAGCGCGCACGGGCCACGGCGCGCAGGCGCGTGCCCAGAACCTGCGCGATATACGCGAAATTCACGTCCCCGCGCAGTGCCTTGGCCCAGCTGGCTGCCCGGAAGAAAGAGCGCTGGTAGTAGCGTACTTCACGAAAGTTTCTGCGCCGTTGGACCTCGAGACTGTCGCCTTCCTTGTACTCGAAGGTCTGCGGATTGATGAGCATTGTACCGGCTACGCGCGTATCGGCGAGCGCCGAGTGAAAGGCCGCGTAAGCGCCCGAGCAGAGTCCTACGAGGACGAAGCGTTCGGCGACACCAGAACGCACGAGCTCGTCGAGCGCGGCTTTCACGTCGCTCACCGCGTGCTTGGAGTAAATGCGGTTTTCCGCGCCGTTCTCCTCGGCGGCGCTGTCCCCGATGCTCGAGATGTCGAGCCGCAAGCTCGGCACACCCAGCTCGGCCCAGCGACGCGCCAGGCTCACGTACATGCGGTTCATACCGATGCGATGAATGGCGCCGGCGTTCAAGAAGATCGCAGCCGTGCGCGGTCCCTGCGCTGACGCACTTGCCGCAGGAGCCGCGGGCTCGCAAAGAATTCCAAACGCGTTCTGCTTTCCGATGCGCAGGCAGCGCTCGCGCACGGGACTCGCTCTCGGCCTAGAAAATGGCTGCGGAGCGCTCTTGGCGCCGTCGGGGGAGAGCGACGCGGACCCCTCGCTGCGTTGGGCGAGCCAGTGCTCGATGCAGGAAAAAGCGTGTTCAGGCAGCTCCGACTTGTGCGGATCGGTCATCATGGCCGCGAAGCGGGGTAGGGACTCGGTGCTCGTGTTCAAGCCGAGCCGCGTGAGCTGCGGCGCCGCACGCAAGTCACCGCTGAACTCCTCGCGAGCGATCAACAGCGCGTCCCGCGCACTGCACGCTGACAGTTGACGCAGGTCGAGCGCGTTCAGCGCCTGCGCCGTATCCGCGCTGATGGCAAACCCCAGCGCCTCGTCGATTTCACCGGTTCGGGACGCCGGCGCCGTGTCGAGCGTCTCCGCATGGATACGCTGCAGCACCTTGAGCTCGCGCAGGTACGCCTTGCCGCTCGTGCAGGGCGCCCACAACACCAATCCAGAAACGTCACCGCGTTCGCAGGCGGCGTGGACTGCCAAGAGACCGCCGAGGCGCATGCCGAACAGCACGACTTCGTGTACTCCGGAACGCTCCCTGAGCTCGCTCACCGCGGCGTGAATGCTGTCGATCCAGGCGCGCATCCGCTCGGGATCCGTGTCATCGCCGAAAGAGTCGCCGGTGCCGTCGTAGTCGAAGCGGAGTGTGGCGTGACCCGCGCGGGCGAGGCGCTCGGCCAGGTGGCGATAACTGCGGTGCGCGCAGATGGCTTCGTATCCGAAGGGGTTGCAGAGCACGACGCCAGCGCGGCGCTTCGGCGCGACGGGTTCGTGCAACATCCCGAATAAAGGACGTTCTACGGAACCAAAATGAAGCGCCCGAGGCAGCGACGCTTGGGCGGGCTGCGCGTGCCGAGGGGCAGTCCGTATGGGAGTCGCCGCCATTGGATCGAGCATCAGTCCCTGCGCCTTTCCGCGGCCCGAGCGGACGGCTGCCGTGTTTCCCCGAAAAAGCGAAGGAACATTCCACTGCGCCAATCTGCGAAAATCGGGCCAGCATGGACCGCTGCCGGGTCCTGGGCCGCGTATTGATGCGGCGTCTCGGGCCAGGCTGGACACGATCATCGGAATCGGCGCAGGGCTTGCGCACAAGCGCAGAGCTTGCGACGGCGCGCTGGCGCCGGCGCGACCGGCCGCGGCGCGAGCGGCCAGGCCGCGCCGAAAAAGTACCTGGGATCCCAGCGCTTATCCGAGCTCGCCCGAGTCGAACCACGAACGGTACGAACCCTGCTTTATCTCGCCGAATCGTATGTTCGCTTTGCCGGGCATCATAGCGCTTATCGCTTTCATCTACGCTCGTCCGCAGGAGTTCTTCTCGTCCCTGCAGAGCGTGCCCTTCCTTTACCTTTTCTTCTTTCTTGCACTCTTCGGCTTGGTGCTCGACTTGCGAGTCGGTTACTCGCGCTTGCGGCGCACGCCGCATCTCTTATGGGTTGGACTCTTTTATGCGTGGTGCATGGTCACCGCGGCCATTCAAGTGCCCAGTCAGCTCTTGTCTTTCGTCATCTCACTGGCGATCTCGATTGCTCTTTATCTGGTGATCGCGCACGGCATTCAGAGCTTCAAAGGCCTGGAGCTCGTCACGAGTGCCGTGCTCGGAATGGTCCTGTTCGTCGCGGCGGTCGGTGTTCACCAGGGATTTTCGGACGAGCAGTGCGTCGTCGTCGACGAAGCCGTCGTCGGCGACCAGACCACGGGCAAACCCGACGGCCGACCCTGTGAAACACCGCGTGAATGCTATGTCGGCGATGCCGAGCCCGGCGCCCAGTACCTGTGCGAACGCGTGGGGCTGCTCGGAACGACTTCGATCAGCAACGGGCGCGTGCGCTACCGCGGTGTTTTGCAGGATCCCAACGAGCTCGCGCTGGCCGCGAGCATCGGTATGCCCCTTGCGTTCGCGCTTAGTCAGAGGCGGCGCAAGGCCACGAGCTCGCTGCTCGCCGTGTTCACTCTGCTGCTCGTGCTGGTATGCGCGATTTTCACCGGATCGCGTGGCGGGCAGCTGGTGTTCATGGCGGTCTTGGCCACGTACTTCTTCCGGCGTTACGGCGTCAAAGGGGCCGTGGTCGGCGGCATTCTAGCGCTGCCGCTGCTGGCGCTCGGAGGACGCACCAGCGGTGAAGCCACCACGTCCACCATGGAGCGCACGGAGTGCTGGTACGAAGCCCTGCAGATCTTCAGGAGCAGCCCCTTTTACGGGGTCGGCATCGGGCAATTCGGTGAGTACCACTACCTGACGGCCCACAACTCTTACTTGCTTGCGCTGGCGGAGCTCGGCTTCCCCGGTGCGGTGCTGTTTTGCACCCTGATCTACGTCTCGTTCAAAATTCCCGTGACGATCCTCGCGCGGTATCCGTCCCCGACGCGCAGAATGCGTGCCGGCTTGGTGCACGCGGGGAACGTTGGATCCGACGCCGTAGACCTCGAGGCTGCCAGCGTGGCCCGCGCTTGGGCCGTCGGCTTCCTGGCGGCATTTTGCGGCCTCGCCGTGGGCATCTTCTTTCTCTCGTTTTCTTACCACTACGTGCTTTGGATCTACATGGGCCTGTCCGGCGCCTTGTATTCAGCCACCAAGGCGCACGATCCGGAATTCACCGTCGAGTTCGGCTGGCGCGATTTCGGTCTGATCCTGGTCAGCCTGATCGTGCTCGTGGTTGCGGTGTTCGTCTTCACGCGCGCCTTTCTGTGAGGGTGCTCTGGCATGCCTCCTGCTTTTCCGGCCAACATGCTTGCTTCAGCTTTAGCGAGTCGAG
>DATHEN010000393.1:0-2356 GCA_035318565.1 Polyangiaceae bacterium | reverse complement strand
CAACCATACAAATCCGCCACGTGAGGCAACTCTGCGAACGTTTCGAGGCGTTCTGCATCAGGTGAGCGCGCGTGTTTCGGCGGATCGCTCGTTCAAGGACGGCCGCGTTGGCAGGCAGCTATAATTTTCGGGCTGAGCAAGTTTGCGTCCAAGCGTGCTTGGCTGTCGTGTTTACGCCATGCGTTGCACGAGGCGGTGGCCAAGCCGGGCGCGTCGAGCGCGACGTACGCTTCCAAGAGTTGACGGTGAATTCCAGCCAGCTGAGCTGTCGTGAGCTCGGCGAGTGCGAGGAAACGATTGCCACGGGTCACGGCGTCCGCGTAGCGGCCCCCGCGTACGTCGGCGATCAGCGCGGGTAATTCTGCGTGGACGCGCCGCTGCATTTGACGCGTGTCGCCGGCTGGTTCGCTCGTCTGTGCGCTGGCTGCACTGGCTGCGCGCTTGCCCTCCGGCGTGAGCTCGAGATCCGTGAGCGGCACGAGCACCACGTCGCCCCGCTCGAGCTTTTTGCCCTTGAAGCCGTTGTAGTAGTCGAGCACCCACGCCTTCTCTTTGTTGCCGATGAACTTGAAGGCAATATTCACGATGTTGTCGCCCGATCCCAGGATCAGCGTGAGATTGTAGGGCACGACGATCTGCGCGGCGTCATCCGGGGTGAGCCACGGATAACTATCGTTCGCTGCCGAGAGCACGTCGGATCGGCGTGCGGACCCCAAGAGCTCGAGCGCCAATTTCGCCCAGGTGTCTCCGGGTTTCACGCGCCGATACGAGACAATGGGGATTTCCAGGCGCATGCCCGGAACTATGGGCGAGCCGCCCTGCGCATCCAGCGCGTTGGCTGCGACGAGGAGCTTCTCGTGCTGAATCTTGCCGTAGAATTTTTCGGCGATCGATGCGAGCGTCTCGCCGGGTTGCACGACGTGCGTGAAGGCAGCGGCGGGACTCGCCAGCAGGCAGCTCACGCCGAGTGCGGCAAGGTACGGGAATATGGCGCGGCGCATGCGTCGCTCGTAGCCGATTCCTGCGGACGGTGGAAGTTGACGGATGCGCAGTCAGCCCGTGGAACGACGCGGCGTGCCGATCAGAGCGCCCGGGCTGCGGCGGGGGGTGCCGGCGGGATATTCGTAGACGAGCCCCTCCACCGGCACCGAGGCCAGCATGCGCTCGAGCTCACGCGCGCTGCGCGGCCGCTCTGCGGCGCGTTTGGACAAGCACGACATGACCACCGCGTCGAGCTCCGGCGGGATGTTCAAATCCGGACGGCGCTGGCGCATGCTGGGGGGTACGGCGCGCTGGTGGAGCTCCAGGAGCTCGCGGCGATTGTTGCCGCGGATCGGAATTTCTCCGGTCAGCGCTTCGTACATGAGCACCCCGAACGCGTAGAAATCGGTGCGCGGTTCGACGGGTGCACCGATGCACTGCTCCGGTGACATGTATTCGGGTGTGCCGAGCGTGTAGCCGTCCTGCGTGAGGGACTCGGCTTCTGCGAATTTGCTCATGCCGAAATCCAGCACCTTGACGCTGCGATCTTCGCACACGAACACGTTGCCCGGCTTCAGATCGCGGTGAATGACGCCGAAACGGTGCGCGGCATCCAGCGCTCGACAGACCTGCATGAAGACAGGGATCGCAAAGCCCGGAGCGAGCGGGCCCGCCGACTTCAAACGTTCGGCGATGCTCGTGCCGCGGAGCAGCTCCATCACCACGTAGATCGAGCCGTCCGGCATCTGATCGAGATCGAACGTGCGCACCACGTTCGGATGTTCAATCGAGACCTGTACCTGCGCTTCGCGTCGCAGGCGTGCGATCTCGGAGGCATCCGCCGCGGCGGCGCCGCGCAGCACCTTGACCGCGACCTCCGAACCGAGAGCCACGTGTTCGGCGGCGTACACGGCGCCGATGCCTCCCGAGCCGATCTTGCGCAGAATGCGGTACTTGCCGCCGAGCACCGCGCCCGTCATGTCGCCCGGTGCGACGCCGAGCTGACCGCGGAGCTCGAGCCCGCGCTCGAGCGCTGCAATGCGATTCTTCTCGAATACGCGCGAAGCGCGCTCCTCCGCGACACGGTTCGAGAGCGCGCCGATCGCGCCGCCCAGGCCGGCCCCGAGCACGCTGGCGATGGCCGCGGCCATCCAGCTGCCCGCCGACGCGACGGCGCCCCCGCACAAGAGCGCGCCGGCCGCTATGCCGAGCGGCACGCGCCTGCGCTCCGATTGCGCCCAGCGCAGGGCGTACTTGCAGCACTTGTCGCCGTTGGCCAGGCACTCGATGTCCTCGATCTGCGCGTCGCCGAGACCCCACAAGCGCGGAATGCTCGCGAGCTCGGCGCGGCGCGCGAGGCAGAGCAAGCGATCGT
>DATHEN010000392.1:0-2692 GCA_035318565.1 Polyangiaceae bacterium | reverse complement strand
GCTTCGGGATCAAACCCGGTTCGGTGACTTCGGGCGCCGGTGGACTCGCGTGGTAGTTCACGAACTCTTCGATCAACTGATCGACCGCGGCGGTGGAGCTCGAGCTCAGCGCACTGGCGGCCAGCTGGTCCGAGCCGACTCGGTTCTGCCGGCTCTCGTTCGTGGATGCGGCCCACGCCAGCGTGAAGGCAGCGGCGGCGGCGACCGGCACGATGGTACGCCAGGGCAACGCTCCGCGAGTGTCGTGCAGGTGCTGCCGGGCCAACGTTTCGCGCTCGCGTTCGGCGGCGAGCGCTGCGCGCAGCCGCTGCTCGAAACCAGTGCTCGGCGATATGGCGCGCTGCACGGAGTTACGCGTGCTCAGCTTCAGCCCGTGGCTGAGCCGGACCCGGGCGCCGCAAAGCGGGCAATCGACGAGATGCTGCTCCACCTCCAAGACCTGGTCCGCGGCGAGCTCGCCATCGACGAAGGCCTCGAGGAGCGGAAGTACACGGCGGCAAGTGCTCATCGGGCACTCACCTTCTTGGCGCGATAACTCGCGAGATTGACGGGCTCGGGCTCGCTCTTGCTTTTCGCTCCGGTCTCGCCGACGAGCGGCTCCGGTCCGATGATGCCCATGGCCCGGGCGTGCTCGTAGAGGTGGGCCTTCAGCAAGCGCCGCCCGCGGTGCAGCCGCGACATGACGGTGCCAATCGGGCAGCCCATGACGTCTGCGATTTCGCGGTAGCTGAGCTCTTCGACATCGGAGAGCACCACCGCCAGGCGAAACTCTTCCGGGATGTTATCGAGCGCGCGGTTGATCTCGGCCTCCAGGATGGGACGGAGCGCGCGAGATTCTGGATCGCGCATGGCTTCCAGAGTAGCGCTGCCGATCCAACCGTCTGCGAGTGGGTCCGCGTCGGGCCCCTCGATGACGCTGCGCTCGAGGCCGCCGCGCCGATAGCGGTTGATGAACGTATTCGTGAGGATGCGCAGCAGCCAGGCGCGCATGTTCGTGCCCGGCTCGAACTGCTGGCGAGCGCGCATGGCCTTGACGAAGGTGTCTTGCACCAGGTCCTCGGCTTCCGAGGAATTCTTGGTGAGGCGAGCGCCCACGGCCAAGAGCGCGCTGAGTTGGGCCAGCGCCTCGCGTTCGAAGTCTTCTGCGGATATGCCGGTTCGCGGCGTAGGGGTCAGACGTCTCAAGGGTGCGGCTCCGCTAACTTCAACACAGCTTAGCTAAGCACTATTCCGGCGAAATTCACCGCCGCGATCTATTCGGTCTTTTGTTCCCCAGGAGGGCTACCGCCCCCGAGCTTGCTTTCCAGGGCATCCAGCCGCTCCGCAACCCGTTTTACCTCAGCCTGAAGCTCGCGAAATGCCGTGAAATTGGGCAAAACTGCGCGAATTCGCTCGTCAATCGTCTGCTGCCACTGTTCGATGGTCTGGCGGATCATGCCCTTGTGTTGGGCGTCCTTGCTCTGGCTCACGTCGTCCTCCTGTGGGGGCGGCACGGAAGACGGCCTTCCATCGCCCTCGCTCGGGTCTTTGGGCATGAGCTTGCCAATCGGTCCTTCTCGCAGTTGCGACAAAATCTTCTCTCCACGCTGCCGGATCAACGCTTTCAAGGTAGCGAGCGGGATCCCCCGCGGGCGCGCCTTCAGCTCTTCGGAGATGATGAGGGCGAGGGTGACGTCGGTCTTGTCTTCTTTCGTCGCGTTGTCGATGATTTGCACGTCTTCGCCGGCGCGCACCATGTCCGCGATCTGAAGCAGCGTGACGTAGCGGCTGTCCTTCGTGTCGTAGAGCTTGCGGTTCGAATACCGCTTGATCACGCGCTTTGCGGCCGACGGCGCCGAGCTGTCCGAGTTGTCCGAGCTTTCACCACTTACCATCTTGAGCCCTCTCGGTGACCCCAGCACACGGTGATGCAGACACAGCTCTCACCCGAGAATAGACAATCAAAGATGCTGCGAAGCGTCAAGGTGCGCCACGAGCTCGCAACACAAATAGCTCCCACTTGGTCGGCAACGAGCACCAAGGTACGCAGCGACCCATCGGCCGGCCCAGAGCGGCCGGCGCGCTCGGCTCAGGACTTTACGTGTGTGGGCTCACCGGCGATGCGCGTGTCTCGTTCCGCGGCACACAAATCGACCAGGAGCTCGAGAAAGCTCTCGAACGAGTCCCGGCGGATGCCGATCTCGTTGACCCAGGCGATCACTTCGAACTCGCCGTCGGCATCGACGACGGTGGGATTGAACGCAAACAGGGTCGTGGCCTGCAGGTCTACGCCGAAGGGAATCAGAATGCGGCGGGGGTTCGGACGCAGGGTTACCGGTCCGACGTCGGGTACGGGCGTTTCTGCCGCTTCGAAGGCGGCGTGCACGAGATCATCGTACAAACGTCGTCCGAGGTTGGCGGTACCCAGCAGAGACGCGCCCTCGAAGAAGCGCGGCCAACCATCATGTGCAAGCAGGAACTCGCGGTAGCTCGGCGGCAGCGAGCGGCCGATGCGAGCTTCGGCGGCGGCGATCGCCGTGAGCGACGCCGCCGGATGGGGCTCGAGCCCGATGTCACGGTGTGGAGCTACCCACATGATCTCGCTCTGCACGCGTTGGATTTCGGCCAACAGGGGTTGCCAGCGTGTCATCATCGCTCACCTCGGCGCTTCGGTTCGGGGACGAAACTACGCACAGGTAAGTGGGATGGGCTA
>DATHEN010000391.1:0-5576 GCA_035318565.1 Polyangiaceae bacterium | reverse complement strand
CCGGCCTGGAAGGCGCCATGCTGACGGTGCCGCTCGTGCCGCGCGGCTACCGTGCTCCGTACGCCACGGTGAGTGGTACGCTCGAAGGCTGGGAGACTCTGCAGCCGTCCGGCGCTGGCCGCTATTTGCGCGCGGTTTTCGAGCATTCGCGCCGGCCGGATCTGGACAGCCTCGACACAGCGGTGGACCGCGACGGTTCCGAGCAGGTCGAGTGCATCAAACGCGAGGGAAGCGAGCCTTGTAACTTCTCGCTCCGCGTTCCAGTCAGTCGTCACACCGTGTTCGTGACGATCGCCGAAGCGGACGCGCACGGTACGACGAACGACGTCACGGACGATACGTTTTCGGTCGTGAGCCTGGGACTGGCCGCCAACCTGAATTTGACTGCAGGGGGCACGACACAGGGCCTGCGCCTGCCGGTGCGGGTCAGCGGCACGCTAGGACGAGTCACTGTGAATCCCACGCGTGCTCCCAGCCTGCCCGTCAGTGTAGTCGGCTTGCCGGGCATCAACGTAGGTGGTGAAATACTCTTGTTCGACGCGTTCCCGAGCGCGCCGGAGTTCTTGGTTCCGGCGCGCAGTGAATGGCCGGACGCAAAGTTGTGGAGCGTGGCCACTGCCACGGACGCCGCTTCCGACACGCGCCTTCGTTCGTTCGTGCGCGGGGTCCCGCCGCCCGAAGCTGGCGAGGGCGCCGTGCTACAGAGTGGCGCTTTGCGTGAGGCCCCCTCCGTCGGCAGCGTCGCTCCGGGAGGTATCACCCTGGCCGGCGCGGACGGTCTGGTGCAGGTGCGTGGCTACGAAGCGGACGAGCTCGTGCTCGAGGCCATCTTGCTGGGGAGCGCCCGCGAGCTCGAGTTTCCCGCCGGAACCGCCCCGGATTCGCTGACGGTCACGCTCTACGAAGCGCCGCTGGATCCTCGGGAAATGTCGCTGCAGGCCGTCCGTGAAACTGCCGCGTCGCTTTCGGAACGCACGATTGCCCCTTGAGCGGCCTTTGGCTATGGTCCCGCGCGTTCATGAATCAGCGGGCCTGGCTCTTCTCCAAATTCATCGCGCTGGTGCTGTCCCTGCTGTTCGTGGCGTGCAAGCCCGAGATCGGGGACGAGTGCGAGGTCTCGACCGACTGCTCGGCCACCGGCGATCGCCTGTGCGACACGACTCAGCCCGACGGCTACTGCACGATGTTCAATTGTGAGCCGAATTCGTGTCCGGAAGAAGCGGTGTGCATCGGTTACGGCAACGTGCTGTCCACCGTGCCCGAATGCAGCGATCCGCAGGCCGGCCGCCGGCTGCAGCGCACCTTTTGCCTCAAGAGTTGTGAGTCGGACGACGACTGTCGCGGCGGCTACGAGTGCATCGACATGAAACGCGAAAACGACTGGGGCGCGGTCGTCGTGGAGCGTTCCGGCAAGAGCGGCAAGGTATGCGCCGTGCCTTTTAGTGGCATGAAGCCAGAACCGCCAGCCGATCCCGCGGTGTGCACGGGCGGTTTCCGTGGAGATGCTGGACCCCCGCCCATCCCCGATGCCGGGGACGCCGCGCCGGACAGCGGCAGCGATGCCGCAGACGCAGGCGACACAGCGGACGCCGGCAGCGACGCCAGCGATGCCAGCGACGATGCTGCCGCAACCGGAGATGCAGCGGCGGACGCGCTCGTGGAGTAGCGGGCTGAGCCGCGCCGTGCTCGGTCTCGCCGGGCGCGGGCTGGGTGCGTCGCTCGTGCTGCTCACGCTGGCTTCCCTGGTATTTCTGTCGATGCGCCTGCTGCCGGGCGACATGACCTCGCTGATTCTGGGCGAGCAAGCTGGAGAAGCGGAGCGCGCCGCGCTTCGCGCGCGCCTCGGCCTGGATCAACCGCTCGCCTTGCAGTACGTCGATTTCCTCTGGGGGCTCGTACGCTTCGACTTGGGTGATTCGCTGGCGCGGCCCGGCACGTCCGCGTTCTCGGAGGTGGCGCGCGCGTTGGGACCGACTTCCGCTCTGGCGTTTCTCGCCGTGAGCCTCGGAACGGTGCTGGGCGTGACGGCCGCGGTGTGCGCCGTTTCCCCGTGGCTCGGCGCGCGCCGAGCCTGGGTTCACCGGGGAATTCTGGCAGTGGCTGCCACGCCGCTCATCGCGCTCGCGCCGTTGGCCACGTATCTGCTTGCGGTGCGCTGGCAGGTCGTCCCGCTGCCCGGGGATCCTGAAGCGGGTTTCGTGGGATTGCTATTCGCGGCCGGGTTACTCGGTCTGCCACTCGGCGCGCAGGTGGCACGTATCGCGCGCGCCGCCCTGCTCGAAGAGGTGCACGCGAAGTTTCTGGACGTGGCGCGTGCCAAGGGTGGCTCGCTCTTTCGCGTGTGGGTCATTCACGCATTGCCGCCCGCGTCGGGCCCGATTGCCGTGGTCGTTGCCGCGCAGCTCGGCGCGTTGCTCGGCGGGGCGGTGGTGCTCGAGCGTCTATTCGAGCGTCCGGGTCTCGGTACGCTGATGTTGAACGCCTACGCGTCGCGCGATGTACCGGTCCTCGAAGCCGCCGTGGTGGCCGCGGGTCTGCTGTTCGTGGTCGCGCAGAGTCTGGCCGGAGCCGTGCAAGCTTGGCTCGATCCGCGAGGGCAGGGCGAAGATGCGTGACGCCAAGCGCTTGCGTGAGATCGGCGTGATAGCACCCGTGGCGCTGCTGTTCGCGGTCAGTGCCGGGTTTGTGTTGCTCTCACAGCGCTCGCCCTCGCGTTTGAGCCTCGAGCTGTCCTGGTCTGCGCCGAGCGCCAGCTTTCCGTTCGGCAACGGCGATGCGGGTGTGGATCTTCTCGCTCTCGTCTGCCACGCAACGTTGCGCGTGCTGGTGCTGGCAACGGGCGTAGCCGGCTTCGGTTTCTTGATTGGCGCGCCGCTCGGCGCCGCGGCCGGTCTGACCGGCGGCAGCTTCGAACGCTGGACATTGCGCGCCTGTGATCTGGTGCAGTCGTTTCCCACGTTTCTTTTGGCGCTCGCCGTGCTGTCGGCCGTGTCCGTCCCGTCGCGGGGGCACATCGCCTTCGTGTTCGCTTTGACGGCGTGGGCGCCCTTTGCACGCATCGCCGCGGCGCGCGCGCGCTCCCTGCGCGACGCGCAGTTCGTCGAAGCCGCCCGCGCGCTGGGCGTCAGCCGTACGCGCACGCTGACCCGGCACGTTCTGCCCAATTTGCTCGGTCCGGTGGCGGCGCAGGCGGGCACGTCCGCAGCGGGCGTAGTCCTGGGCGAAACGGCGCTCGGGTTCGTCGGCCTGGGCCCGCCGGATGGCGTCAGCCTGGGGGCGCTCCTCGAGCAAGGGACTCTGGCCATGTTGCGCGCTCCTCACGTGTTGACCCTGGCCGTGCTGGCGATCGCGCTCGTGAGCGGTGGACTGCAGCTGGCCAGTGAAGGCCTGCGCCGCTGGGTGCGCGGGGATGCGCTATAGAAGCCCGGAGCATGTTCAATCTCGCATCTCTGCCGCGCACGCTGCCCGCTGCGCTTCGCGACGTGACGCATCGCAGAGTTCACGTGCGCCTGGCCGCGGTACGAGATCTGGCGCGTTTGGCGCAGGAGACGCCGGAGCCGGCCGTCGGCGCGCTGCTTCAGGCGCTTTCCGATCCGGCAGCTCCGGTGCGCGCGCGGGCCGCGCTCGCTCTCGCGGACGCGCAAGTGGAGGTGAGCAGCAGCGCTTTGCTTCCGCTGCTCGACGACGTGGACGCACACGTGCGTGAGATGGCCCTGACAGCGCTCGGCGAGACCTCGCGCCCGGACGACGCGCTCGCGCTCGAGGCGATCCGCGGCGCGCTCGAGTCCGAGTCCGCAGCCTTGCGTTTTCAGGCATTGATTGCCTATGCCCGCGTCGCCGAGGAGAAAGCGCTGCCCACTCTGCTCGCGGCACTCGGCGATCCAGATGCGCGCGTGCGCTACGTTGCGCTGCGTGCCGCGGAGGAGCGTATCGACGAGAATGCGGCCGCGCCGGCGCGAGCCGAGCTCCATTCGCGAGCAGAAGCAGCGCTCGAGGACGAGGCAGCCGACGTGCGCTTGGCTGCCGCGATCGTGCTCGCGAAAACCGGCCATGCCGCGGCGTTCGAAGAGATCGCCTCCGCCGTGAACGCCCTCGGCGCGGCGCGTGAGCCCGAGGACGAGCAGACGGCGATCGATCTCGCAGGAGAGCTCGGAATAGCGGCGGCAAGGCCCGGGCTGATGCGTCGTGCTTTCGGCGGCGTGCTGCGCCGGGATCGCTTCGCGTGGCAAGCGCGGGTCGCCCTGGCGCGGCTAGGAGACGAGCGCGCACGCCGCAGCATCCTGAAAGATCTGCATTCCTGGTCGTATGAAGTTCGAAGCCTGGCGGTGGCCGCCGCGGGCCGGGCCCGTGTGCTCGAAGCTCGCCCGGCGTTGCTGGCCCTGCGGAGCAGCCCGAAACGCGCGGATCCCGAGGCCGTTCAAGAGGCGCTCGCCCTTCTCGCGTGACGCGCCACGTGTTACGGCTACGCACGAGTATGAGTGCGGATCTCGTCCCGGAGAGCGACTCCGCTCTACTACGTGTGCTGCGCGACGACGGCCGCACCGATCGCGAGCACGATCCATTCCTGGCGGCCGACACCCTGTTGGCGATGTACAGGGAGATGCGCCGCGTGCGCCTCCTGGACACCCGCATGGTGTCTCTCCAGCGCCAGGGCCGCATTGGCTTTTACGGCCCGTGCACGGGTCAAGAGGCGCCGCCGATCGCCACGGCGTTTGCGATTGCGCCGCGGGACTGGGTGTTTCCGGCCTTGCGAGAGGGAGCGATCATGCTGGCGCGCGGCTTCCCACTCGCGAAGTACGTGGCCCAGGTGTTCGGGACGGAGCTGGACGTACTCAAGGGCCGGCAAATGCCCAGCCACATGAGTGGGCGCGAAGTGAATCAGGTCGCCTGGTCGAGCTGCATCGGCACACAGCTGCCGCAGGCGGTCGGCAGCGCGTGGGCCGCGAAGATCCGCGGTGACAAGCTCGTGACCGTAGGATTTCTCGGAGACGGAGCCACGAGCCACTCCGACTTTCACGCGGCCATGAACTTCGCCGCTGTGTTTCGCGTGCCCTGTGTGTTGATCTGTCAGAACAATCATTGGTCGATCAGCGTGCCCGTGTCGCGTCAGACGCGCAGCGCCACTCTGGCCGTGAAGGCGCGCGCGTACGGCCTTCCCGGCGTGCGCGTCGATGGCAATGACGTGCTCGCGGTGTACCGTGCCGTGAGCGACGCCGTGTACCGTGCACGTCAGGGCGAGGGTCCGACGTTCATCGAGTGCTTGACCTACCGGCTCGGCGGGCATTCCACGAGCGACGACCCGAGCCGCTATCGCTCGGAGCAAGAAGTGTCGGAGTGGGCCGAGCGTGATCCGATCCTGCGCTTCCGGCGGCACTTGCAATACCTCGGCTTGATGGACGACAAATTGGATGGCGAGCTCGAAGCAGAGATCGAGCGCGACATCACGCACGTTCGTCCGGACGGCAACGCGGAAGGCTGGGGCGGGCTACAGTGGCTGTACTTCCCGGACGAGTCGTATAACGAGGTGCGCGGTATCGTGGCGCGCGCGATCACGGGCGCGGCGTGCGGCGCCGTAA
>DATHEN010000390.1:0-3697 GCA_035318565.1 Polyangiaceae bacterium | reverse complement strand
TGCCCCAGAGCTGTCCCAAGCAATCTCCCCAGTCGATGAACGTATGGCGCACGTAGCCGCGCCCGTTCGACACGTCGTGCCAGAGTGTGAGCGTGTTTTGATCGCGAGCATCGACGTGATCGAGCCACGCGGCGAGCACGTAACTGCCGCGGACTTCTCGGCGGTCTTCATGCGGGATCACGTCGTTCGGATCATCCGATCGCTTGCCGTCGTAGTGCCAGGGTCCAATGGGTTTGTCGTCGAAGAGCCGGCTCGCGCCGGCGCGCACCCGTCCGTCCGCGCTGCGCGTGGCCTGGCTCAGCGCGCGCTTCAGGTCAGTCGGCGTCAGCGGTCGCTTGTCGCCTTCGGCCGTGGTCGCGGTGGCGTCGGGCGAGAGCCTGAGCAGCGAAGGCTCGAACCAGACCACCTCGTTGCAAGGCGTGTCGAAACCCGCGGCGTAGTAGAGGCGGGATCCGATCAGATCGCCCGAGCTTGCGCGCTCGGGCTGCATCTTACCGTCGAACTTCAGCAAATGGCGCACGCCGTCCGGAGTGCGAACCGTGAACCCGGGATTGGCGCCGTCCGGCTTTCCGTCCACGACCACCCACGCGCCCGCGGGCTGCAAGCGTTCCTTGGCGCAGGGACCACGCGCCACTTCCGCGGCCGTCAGGGACTTCGCGCCGAGGCGATTGCGAAACCAGCTCGAATCCGGCACTTCGTCCAGTGCGTTGACGTTCCGCGCCTCGCTGCCTCGTTCGAGGCTCAAGGTGTCGGAGAGCGGCTCGAACAAGGAGCGATCGACCGCGTCCCAGTAGAGGGGCGAGAACGACTCCTCCGGCGGGGAACGGAAAGGCCGCTGATCGGCGTCGGTCCAGAGTGGATCGCGGGCCGGGAACGGCCTTGAGCCCGGGCCGCAACCGGCGATGCTACTGAGAATAGCCGCTGTCGCGATACTCGGAGCTAGCCTGAGCCGAAGCACGTTTAGACGAGAATTGGGTCGCAGGCGCGGGCACGCAATGGTTCCCGCAGTAACGTCCCTCATTCCGTCCAGAAGTCGTACTGTAGGCCGAGCGCCACGCGCAAGCTTTGCAGCGGGACGAGCTCGGCTGAGCCTCCATATGAGAGTCCAGCACGTCGAGCTTCGACGTTCGAGCTCTCGAACTGTGCCGGGCGCACGCAGTCCGGACGTCTGCTACTACGAGCGTCCCCAAGCAGGCGCGCCGTAGAACCCCGTATTTGCAGTAAAGCAAGCTGAGCCCTGGCAAGGTCACGCGCTTCGACGCTAGCCTGACGGAGCCAGAGGCGGCCGATTGGGCCCGACACGCGCACTCGTATTCGCTTGCACAGTATGAACAAGTGGTTTGCCGCCTTGGCCTGCTTGGGAGCCCTGCTCCTCCTCAACACCCGGGCGCGGGCCGAAGGACGCTGGACTCCGTCGGTCGAGCTGACCACGACCGTCCCGCTCGATATATCCGAACGCGTCTCACTCGAGGCTCCGAACCGCCTGCACCTGCGCGCCGGCATCGGTTTCATGCCGTATGCGAGTCTGATCGACAGGGTCATCCAGGGCTTCGGCGGTTACGGCGCAGCCGAAGCCGAAGTGATCAAACAGGCGCTCAGCAAGTCGCTCGTCTTTCGCGTACAAGCTGGGTTTCGCCCGCTGCCCGAGCTCGGGCTCTACATGGACGTGGGCTATTCGCTCATCACTCTCGGCGGCGACCTCGACGGCAACGACGTGATCGTGCTCGGACGGGGCTTCATTGCCCCTCAGGATGCCACGAGCCCCTTCCGGCACTACCGCGTCTCTTCCACGCTCCACCTGGTGGTGCTCGAGATCGGCTGGGAACAACCGATCCTTCCCTGGTTGTTCGCGCGCGGCGCGCTCGGCTTCGCAGGCGCACAGGGCGCGAGCTCCAGTATCGAGCCCACGTTCTCGGACGTCGACAGTGCACTCTTGAACGCTTACTGCGACCAGGCCGCCGAGTACCTGGACCAACTGTATACGACCTACGTTTATACGCCCACTCTGACGCTCGGACTCGGCGTACGATTCTGAACATGTCAGCGCGTGCCCTCGCCGCGACACTCATCGGAGTGTGCAGCATGATGTCTTGCAAATCGGAAAGCATGCCGCCATCGGGAGGCACCATTGCGGCTCTCGATCCCAACGCTCTGCTGGCGGGCAATCGTGCGCTCATTTGCGACCACACGGCAGTGGAAGCGCGGGTCGAGGCCTGGCTGAGCGCCATGACGCTGGAAGACAAGATCTTCGAGATGCACGGCCGCGCGATCAGCGCCGTCAACGGTTTCTACGAAGCCGGAGGCAACGAACGTCTGGGAATTCCCATGTTCCGCATGGTCGACGGCCCGCGCGGCGTTCGCTCCGGGAACGCCAGCGCGTTTCCCGTCGGAATGGCCCGGGGAGCAACCTGGGATCCGGAGCTCGAGCGACGCGTGGGGCTCGCCATAGCGAGCGAAGTGGCCGCCAAGGGCGGAAATGTCCTGCTCGCACCCACCATGAACTTGCTGCGGCACCCCGGGTGGGGACGCGCCCAGGAGACCTATTCGGAAGATCCCTTTCACATGGGTTCCATGGCGCTCGGGTTCATCGGGGGCGCGCAGAACTACGTGCTCGCCAGCGCCAAGCACTTCGCCGCCAACAGCATCGAGAACACGCGCTTCACGGTGAGCGCCAACCTGAGCGCGCGCACGCTGCACGAGGTGTATCTGCCTCACTTTCGCCGCGCAGTCGTGCAGGGAAAAGTCGCAAGCGTGATGAGCTCATACAATAAAGTGAACGGCAGCTACGCCGCCGAAAACCACGAGCTCCTGACCAACATCTTGAAGCAGGACTGGGGCTTCGAGGGCTTCGTCGAGTCCGACTGGGTGCTCGGCGTGCGGTCGACGGTGCCGAGCGCGCTCGCCGGGCTCGACATGGAAATGCCGCTGCCCATCTATTACGGACCCAAGCTCTTGGAGGCCGTGAACGCAGGGCAAGTCGACGTGAGCATCATCGACGCTGCGGTGCGTCGCATTTTGCGCCAGAAGGCCTGCTTCGATTTGGATCGGCCGCCGGCGCTGGACCCGTCCGTCGTGGAAAGCCGCGAGCACGTCGAGCTCGCCCGAGAAGTCGCCGAGAAGTCGCTGGTGCTGCTGAAGAACACGGACCGTACGTTGCCGCTGTCTGGCGGCAGCCGTCGCATCGCGGTGATCGGAGCGCTGGCTGACGTGGCCAATCTCGGGGATCGTGGCAGCAGCTCGGTGACGCCCTCTTCGTCGATCTCACCGTACGCCGGCCTGCGCGCGGAGTTCGGCGAGGATCGGCTGCTTCTGCTGGCCAAAAACGAGCTCACAGCGGACGAGCTTCAGCAGATCGCCGAAGCCGACGTCGCCGTAGTGGTGGCGGGTCTCACCTTCCGAGAAGAGGGTGAGTTCATTCCGATTTCCCAGGAGGAGGAGGGCCTCGCCCGCGGCGGAGATCGTGCGTCGCTGGAGCTGCCCGCGGAGCAAACGGCACTGGTTCGCCAGGTCGCAGAGCGGGCTCGGCGCACCGTGGTGATCCTGGAGGCCGGCAGCGCAGTGATCGTGGAGCCCTGGATCGACTCGGTGCACGCGCTGCTCATGGCCTGGTACCCGGGCATGGAAGGCGGCGCTGCCATCGCCGGCGTATTGTCAGGCCGCGTGAATCCATCCGGCAAGCTGCCGGTGACGTTCGCGC
>DATHEN010000389.1:0-6043 GCA_035318565.1 Polyangiaceae bacterium | reverse complement strand
ATCGCAAGCCCGTGATGTCATCCGAATCGTTGTCGATGCGCTCACCCTGCACGCGCACCTCGGCGCTCGTGCCGAACGGAAAGGTGCGGCGTAGCGCAGTGCCGAGCGTGTACGCGCGCGAGGTGCTCGAGCGGACGCTGTCGTCCGTCGAAAGCCGCGCATTCGTGCTGCGCGTGTAGCCGCCGTCGGCCTGAAAGACGTAAGGGTAACGGCCTTCTTCGATGAGCACGGCCTGGCGTGCCTGCACGGCGTCGAGCTCGGCCGAGCGCAGCGAGGGGTTGTTCTGCAGCGTGCGCTGAATCACCGTCTGCAAGTCCAAGCCCTTGCCGGGCGCATGCGGGCCGATCTCGGGAGCGGGCGTAGACGGGGCGGGCGCGGGCGCGGGCGCTTGAGCGAGCGCACCCGGTGCGAGTGTCAAAAGCAGCCCGATGGCGCGGAACACGCGAGCGTCATTCATGGCGCAGTGCCTCGATGGGGTTCAGCCGCGCCGCTTTGTGCGCCGGCAGGTATCCGAACAAGATGCCGATCAAAGCCGAGAACCCGAAGGCCACGAACAGAATGTTCGGCACGATCACGAACGGCACGGCCAGTGAGCGCGTGGCCGCGTACGAGCCGAGCAACCCCAGCGTGATACCAATCACACCCCCGAACGTGCTGAGCACCACGGCTTCCACCAAAAATTGCAGCAGCACCTCGCGCGCCAGCGCGCCAATCGCCAAGCGAATTCCGATCTCGCGCGTGCGCTCGGTGACGTTGACCAGCATGATGTTCATGATGCCGATGCCGCCTACCAGCAGGCTAACGGCGGCAATTGCGCCGAGCAGCGCGGTCAAGGTGCCCGTTGCGCTGGTCATGGCTTCTGCGATTTCTTGCATGTCGCGCACCATGAAGTTGTCTTCCGCGCCCGGCGTGATACGCCGTCGCTGGCGCATCAGGCTTTCGAGCTGATTTTTGACTCGCGCGGTGCTGCTCTTGCTCTGCGCAGACACGTAGATCGAGCTGATGTCGTTGCTGCCCGCGAGCCGGCGCTGCACGGTGCGCAGCGGCATCAACACGATGTCGTCCTGGTCTTGCCCCATGCCGGATTGGCCCTTTGCAGCCAGGACGCCCACGACCTCGCAGCTCACCTTTTCGACCCGGATCGTGGCGCCGAGCGGATCACTGCCGCCGAACAGCTCCTTTTTGACCGATGCACCGAGCAAGCACAGCGGTTGACCGGCGCTGACTTCCGCTTCCGTGAGCCGGCGCCCGCTCTCCAGCGTGTAGGCGCGCACATCCAGGTATTCACTCGTGGATCCGGTGACGCTCGAGCTCCAGTTGCGGTTGCCCCACACCACCAGCGCGCTGCGGTTCACCGTGGGCGCGACGCGTTCGATACCCGTCACTTCGTTCTTGATGGCGGCCGCGTCCTCACGGGTAAAACCCTGCGCGGCGCTGAAGCCGCTCGAACGGCGCATACCTCCGGGGGACACGATCAGGAGTTTGTCCCCGAGTTTTCCGATGTCCGCGGTGACGCGCGCGGTGGCCCCTTTGCCGATCGTCACGAGCGCGATCACCGCGCCGACACCGATCACGATGCCGAGCATGGTCAGAAACGAGCGCAACGTATTGCGCCGAATTTCCCGGAGCGCCATGACGAGCGTGTTGCGTATCATCGCGCGCTTCCCGGCGAGCTCGGCCGCCCCGATAGCGGACGCTGAGATATCGGACCCGCGTACGCCACGTCAGCCGGCGCTCCGTCATCCACCATGCGCCCGTCCTTGAACATCATGACGCGCGAGACGTAGCCGCTCATGTCGGGCTCGTGCGTCACCATGGCGATGGTGATGCCGCGCTCCTCGTTGAGCCGCACCAGAAGCTCCATGATTTCCATCTTCTTCGCGGAGTCGAGGTTTCCCGTGGGTTCGTCGGCCAGAAGCAGCGAGGGATCGCACACCAGCGCGCGCGCGATCGCGACACGCTGCTGTTGCCCGCCCGAAAGCTCGGCTGGCGTGTGGTTCGCGCGATCGGAGAGCCCGACCGCCGCGAGCGCTTCGCGGGCCCGCTGGTGACGCTCCTTGGCGGGCACACGCCGGTAGACCAGCGGCAGCTCCACATTCTCGAGGGCGGTCGTGCGCGCCAGCAGGTTGTATCCCTGAAACACGAAGCCGATGTAATGCCGCCGCAGCAAGGCGCGCTGGTTCGGCTCGAGCGCACCCACGTCCACCCCACGAAAGAAGTATCCACCGCGCGTAGGTGCATCCAAACAACCGATGATGTTCATGCACGTCGATTTGCCGGAACCGCTCGAGCCCATGATGGCCACGAACTCACCGGGATCGATGCGCAGGTTCACGCCATCGAGCGCGCGCACCTCCGTGTCCCCTTCCCCGTATATCTTGTAAACCCCGTCGAACCGTACGATGGCCTGCGCATGCGGCGCCTTCGCCGTGTCGTTCACTCTGCCGGCTCCGCCACGTCGATGGCCACCTGCAGACCGGCACGCACGCCGGGACCGCTCACCTCGGTGCGCCGCCCGTCCGTCGCGCCCGTTTCCACGGCGAGGCGTTTCAAATTCTTTCCGTCCACGACCCACAGCGCGTCGCGCCCGCCGGGCTCGGCGCCAGCGTTTCCCGACGCGCTTGGTCGCGGGCTGCGGTTGCCCCCACCTCCAGGGCGTCGCATCCCGCCGCCCATGCCGGGAATCGGCAGTGAGGGCGGGCCGGCTGTGGGTTTGGCCGCGCTGTCCGCTGCCGGAGGTTCGAAGCGCAGGGCCGCGTTGGGCACGCTCAGCACGTCCTTCTGTTCGGAGGTGACGATCGTAGCGGTGGCGGTCATCCCTGGCCGAAGCAGGCGATCCTTGTTGTCTACCGTCAACTCGGCCTCGTAGGTGATGACCGTAGTTTCCGCCTTGGGCATGTTGCTCAAGCGCACGACTTTGGAAACGAAACGGCGCTTGGGGTACGCGTCCACCACGAAGCTGGCCGTCAGCCCGTCCTTGACCTTGCCGACGTCTGCTTCGTCCACGTCCACCATCAGCTGCATGCCCGTCAGGTCACGTCCGAGGGTGAGCAGAATCGGAGTTTGAAAGCCCGCCGTCACCGTCTGCCCAACCTCCACCGTGCGTGCCAAGACGATGCCGTCGATCGGCGAGCGAATGATGCCCTTGCTCTTGTTCGTTTCAGCGGTCTTGGCCCCAGCCCGCGCCAGGCTGATCTGCGCGTTCGAAGTCTGCACCGAAGCTCGGGCGCGGTTGAGCACGGCCTCCGCCGCCTCGAGATCCTGGTCGGAGGTCAGCCCGCGCGTGTGCAGCTCGCGCTTGCGTTTCGCGGTGGCTTCCGCTTCCTGCACGGTCGCCCGCGCGCTGCTCAACGCGGCCTGCGCACTCTGCTGCTGCGCTTGAGATTCCTCGAGACGCGCCTGCAGCTGGGTGGTGTCGAGCTCGACGATGACTTGCCCTTCTTTTACGGGGTCGTTGACGTCGACGTACACCTTCATGACTCGGCCGCTCACCTCGGCGCCCACCTCGACCGCATCGAGCGGGCTGAGCGTGCCGGTTGCGATGACCGTTTCGCGCAGATCCGCCTGCTCTATGGCGGCAGTTACGAATCGCGGCCCTTCCGCGCCGGCATTTTTCGCGCGCCACAGGTAAATGCCGACACCGCCCGCCACGAGCAGCGCCAGTAGCGCGAGGCGCCACAACCAACGCCGCACACCGGAGCGCCGCCCCAGGCCGAGCTGGGCGATCACTTCGGGGTCGCCGGGAGGCGCGTCGACCCTGGAGCCGGATTCCCCCGCGCGCGTGTTTGCCGCCATGGTGGCAAACTTAGAACGATATCGTAGCGGGCGCACCCCCCGGCGCCGAACTTTGCCGGCGCGGCGACCCGAGGTTCAGTCGATGTGGACGAGCGCCCGACTCACGTTGTTGGCGTAGCCGGCTTCGAACGAATTCCGGCTCGGATTGGCGGCTTCCAGCCAGTAGTCCCCTGCCGGCAGGCCGCGTAGATCCATTTTGCTGGCCCGGTACGCTCCAGTCGTAACACGTCTTGCTTCCCTGCGCCGATGCCCTGCGACATGTAGTTACCGGGCTGACGAGGCGGCTCGCAGTCCGCACGCGTGTAGACGCCGGGGCTTACGTGGCTTCTCCGGACATGACCGCACGCAGGCGCTTCAAGCCTTGCCCCATCCAGCGCTCGAACAACAACGCAAACAGACGGCCTGGCACCGTGGCCAGCGAAGACGTGAGCTCGAACGTGTAGTTCCAGACGATGCGAGTGCCGGGGCCGCTCGGCTCGAACGTCCAGCGCGCTTCAGCGCTCCGAATCACGAGCGGCACGGGCTGCTTCGGTTTCGTGAGCCAGCGATAGCGATGTTCACGCGGCGCATCGTGCGCCAGGATCTCCTCGACCACGATGCTGCCGTCGCTCATCGTAACGCGCCGGCGCGATCCCGTGCGCACCGGCCCGCCACCCTCGATCTCCGCACTCTTCACGCCGGGCAAGACGCCCCAGGCGTGCAAGATGCGCGACAGCATTCCCGCCGCAACCGCCGCATCGAAGGTCTTCTCCGGCGTGCCGGGGACGATGATTTCGGCCTGGCTGTGCACCTGCATTTGCCAGCAGCGTAGCAGCGGCCGGCCCGAGGCTGTTCAGAGAAGTTGGGATTACCAATTTCAGCCACCGAACGTACTCTGAGCGACGTCGCCGGTAGTCGGACTCCCAAAGAAGCCGCGCACGTCGAACACGCACGTCTCGAAAAGACCTTGAGACTTCACGGCGCAGGTTCGTGGGTATAAGCCCCGCCTGTATCCCTTGGAGGCTTATGAATTCGGTAGCTGACACGATTCTCGGTTCGAAGACGCAAGTGACGCTCGGCGTGCCGCGCGCTGGCTGGCCCAGCAAAGCCGCGCTGTTTCTAGTGCTCGCCGGCGTTCTCGCTACAACGAGCGGCTGCTCTTCCGATGACGACGACGACGCCAAGAACGGGAACCCGAACTCGGGCTTCGACCAGTGCGTGGCGTCGCTCACTTCCGTGTGCAAGACGTCCGAGACGGACACCGCCGAAGAGATGAACTCGTCTTGCAAGAGCGTCGAGTTCCTCCCGATTCCCTTGACCAACGGCAGCGCCTACGGACCGATCACCGTCCCCGGCGGCCCCTACGGCGGGCAGATCGAATGGAACCAGGGCGCGGGCACCGAGTTCGCCAACGTCGTCAATCCGAACGAACCGCAGTGCCTGCCCAGGCTGATCGATCTTTTCGAGGAGCCCTCCGAGATCACCGACGATCTCAAGAATACGCGGGAGCTCGATTACTCGCTCTACACGGTCTTCCGCCCGTCGTGCATGAAGGACGGTGAGACGTATCCGGTCATCACCTGGGCCAACGGCACCTGCGGCCTGACTCACGGCTACGCCCTGCTGCTCGGCACCGTGGCCTCTCACGGGTACGTCATCATCGCTTCCAACTCGACCTGGACCAACACCGCGCCGACGAACGGCGTACAGCTGCGCGCACTGGATTACGCAAAGGCCCTGAACGAGGACGCGAGCAGCGCCTTGTATCGGCGGCTCGACCTCGACAAGATCGGCGCGATGGGCCATTCGCAGGGTGCCGCCGCAACAGCCGCGGCTGCGAGCGATCCGCGCATCAAGTCCATCATCCTGTGGAACGGCGGCGCCTCGAACGACAAGCCGTTCCTGAACGTCTCGGGCGAGCGAGACATCCGCGACGCCGCTCCAGAGGGGATGGCGTCGGTGACGAACGCCGCAACCCAACCCGGTGCGTGGGTCTACCACCGCCAAGTGTTGCAGACGGGCGGCCGATTCACGGGCCATTTGGTGCTCATGGAACAGCCGGAACGCGTGTGGGACCTGAGCGTGGCGTGGTGGGACTGGCAGCTGAAGGGCAGCGCCGAGGCGAAGGCGATGTTCCTCGGAGACAGCTGCGGCTTCTGCAACGAGCCGACCGAGTTCGCATACGGACACAACGCTCTGCTGCGCTGAAGAACCGCGCCGATCATACACGCGCGTGCCCACTCTGACGTCGCCGGAACGTCCGGAGCTC
>DATHEN010000388.1:0-4091 GCA_035318565.1 Polyangiaceae bacterium | reverse complement strand
TCGGCCGGGTCGGAGACATCGTAGACTTCCACGATGTTCGGGTGTTTGACCTTGGCGACGGCCTTGGCCTCGCTCACGAAGCGAACGCCGACCTCTTTGTTCTCGCGCAGGTGCCGGTGAATGATCTTGATCGCCACCTCGCGATCGAGACGCCGATCGTACGCGCGGTAGACGGTAGCCATACCGCCGTGACCAATCTCTTCGAACACCTCGTACTTATCGAGCTCGGGCTTGAGCTCCGCGGGCGAGATCATGCGGTTTCTACCCGGACGGCGTTCGTGGCACCGCCCGCACCGAGCGGTGCTCCGTAGACCAGCACGAAGCAATCGCCCTTGGACAGGCGACCCGACTCGGTGAGGTGCCGGCGCGTGTCGGCGACCAGCTTCTCGAGATCACTTTCGATGGCCAGCGTGCGCGGCTCGACCCCCCATAGCAAGGCCAAGCGGCGCAGGGTGCTCTCTTCGAACGACAACGCAATGACCGGGACGCCGGGCCGGGCCTTGGAAACGAGCCGCGCCGTGCCACCGCTGGCCGTCAGCGCCACGATCAGCCGCGCACCCACGCGTGCCGCCACTTCACAGGCCGCGCCGGCGAGCGCTTCGGGCGAAGAGTCCCCGGGCGGCGAGGGACGCGGATCGAAAAAGGCGCTCGATTCGGCCGCGCGAATGATGCGATCCATCATTTTGCATGCCGCGATAGCGTACGCCCCGGTGGCCGTTTCCGCCGACAACATCACAGCATCTGCCCCACCGAACACCGCACCGGCGACGTCACTGGCTTCAGCGCGTGTCGGCAGAGGGGATTCTATCATGGAGTGGAGCATCTCCGTGGCCACGATGGCAGGCTTTTTGAGCTCTCGACACGCGCCCAGGATCTGCCGCTGGACGACGGGCACCTGCTCCGGAGCGAGCTCCACCCCGAGATCTCCGCGCGCTACCATGACGGCGTCCGCCGCCTGCACGATGGCGTTCAGGTCTTTCACGGCCGCCGGTGTTTCTATCTTGGCAACAATCGGCGTGCGATAACCTTTTTGCGCGCACAGCTCGCGCAGCTCCTCCACGTCTCGCGCGGCTCGAACGAACGAGAGCGCCACGTAGTCCACCCCGAGCGAGAGCCCGTAGTCGAGGTCTACGCGGTCCTTGTCGGTGAGCGCGGCGACTTTCATGCGGTGCGACGGCAGGTTCACTCCCATGCGCGCCCGCAGCTTCCCGCCGTGGTCGACGTGGCAGCGCACCCGGCGGTTCTCGATGGTCCGCACGGAGAGCTGGATCTGCCCGTCGGAGAGCACGATGCGATCGCCCGGGTGCACTTCGTCGGCGAGGGCGGGATAGTCGATGCTCAGGGTGTGCTCGTCTCCGGCACCCTGCCCCACCAAACCCACTTCGGCCCCGGTCTCGAGCAGTGCCGGACCCTCGTTACCGGTGCGCAGCTTCGGTCCGCACAGGTCCTGCAGGATCGCGACGGGTATCCCCAGCTCCGCGCTCTCGCCGCGTACTCGCTCCGCACGCGCGCGGTGCTCGGCGTGGCTGCCGTGGGAAAAATTCAGGCGCGCCACGTTCATCCCCGCCTCGATGAGCTTGCGAATCGCACCGGGCCCATCCACCGCGGGCCCGAGCGTGCAGACAATCTTGGCCCGGCGCACGGCCATCCACCGAGCATGCCACAGCCGCCGCGGACTCGGCAGCGGAACTGCACGGGGCGACGCGCGAAGCCGTGGCAAAAATCGGCAGCCCAGCTGCGCGAGCGTGGTATCAGGCCGCATGCCCGGATTTGCCCGTGACTCGCAAGGGGCTGCCGTGTTCGCTTCCCAGCCGGTTTCCGAGCTTCTGGCTCAGGCGGGCGTGGAAACCCCAACCTACGTGTATGACCTGGACGGCATCCGCCAGGGGGCGCGCGACTTACTGAACGAGCTGCCTGAGCCGCACCTGGTGGCCTACGCCGTCAAAGCCAACAGCGCCGGTAGCGTCGTCCGCGCGCTCGCTGCCGAGGGCACGGGAGCGGACGTGGTCTCGGGCGCCGAGCTCGAGCTCGCCTTGGCCTGCGGAATACCCCCCAAGCGCATCGTGATGAGCGGCGTTGCGAAGTCGGATCGCGAGCTCGACCTGGCCGTCGTCACCGGCATCCGCGGTATCCAGTTGGAAAGTGTGGAAGAGATCGCGCGGGTCGCAGCGCGGGCTCGCGCTCTCGGACAGCGCGCTCGCGTCGCCGTACGCATCAATCCCAACGTGCTCATCGATTCGCACGCCCACATCGCCACCGGACATGACGCGGCGAAGTTCGGCGTTCCGCTCGCGGATCTCGGCGCCGCGTGGCAGAGCATCGACGCCCATCCCGACGCGCTGATTGGCGTCGGGATGTCGTGCCACATCGGCTCGAACATGGGCACCACCGACGCTTACCTCGAGTCCGGCAAGATCTTGTGCGAACACGCACGCGCGCGGCTCGCCGGCGGCGGAACGCTCGAATACATCAGTTTCGGTGGAGGCTTCGGCATCGATTCGGGCGCGGGCACGGTGGTCGCACCGCGTGAGTTCGCGCGGGTCGCCCGTGGCTTGCTGGTCGAGCACGGCCTCGACGCGCTGAACCTGGTGGTGGAACCGGGGCGCTCACTGGTGGGGCCGTACGGGGCGCTCATCGCCAGCGTGATCCAATCGAAGCTGGGCCGCGAACGGCGCTGGCTCATGATCGACGCCGGCATGAACGACTTGATTCGGCCGGCGCTCTACGGCGCGCTGCATCGCATCGAACCACTCGAGCACCCGCCCTCCGCCGGTCAATGGCGCGTGGTGGGCCCAGTCTGTGAAAGCTCGGATGACTTCGGCGAACACCCTCTAGGAGACGCGGTCCCGGAACGCATCGCGATTCTGGACGCAGGGGCGTACGGCTTCGTGATGGCGAGCGAATACAATGGCCGCGGCCTGCCGAACGAGATCTTCGTGGCGGGCGGCCGCGTCGTCCACGTCAGCAGAAGCAGCGGCAGCAAAGGCTGGCTGGATCGGCGTCTGAAGGCCTGAACTCAGCGCGCGCGGGAGGCCGGCGTCGCAGGTTCGTAGCGCGCCAGGAGCTGCCCCGTGAGGTGCTGCAAATCGGTCTGCGTCTGCGCCAGATCCACGCGGGCTCGGGCCACGCTGAGCCGGGCGCGCCGCACGTCCTCCTCGGCTTCTTGGACCTGAATCGGGATCGATTCACCGAGCTCGAAGCGCGCGCGCTCGGCCTCGTAGGTCTGGGTGGCCACCCGCAGTGTGCGCTCGGCGAGCGCGAGGCGACGCCGCGCTGCGTTCTCGTTGGCTGTCGATAGCGCCGCTTCGGCGGCGAGGCGATCGCGCGCGGCTTTGACGTTTTGCTCGGCAATGCGCACCGAAAGCAGCGCGCTCGAACGCTCGGCGTTCTTGCGCGTGTTGTCGAGCGGAAGCTCGAAGACCATACCCACGTGCGCGGTCGTCCATTTCATTTGCCCAGCGCGTTCGAACGCGCGTGGCACGCGCTCGCTGAGGCCGGTGGTCTCGACGTAGCCCTCGAGGTCGAGGGCCGGACGGCTGGCTTCGCCGGCAACCTCGGCGCGCGTCCGAGCCACGCGCACCTGCGCTTCGAGCTCGGCAAGCTCGACCGAACCCGAGCGCAGCGCCGCTTCGACTTGCGCGCGAGAAGCGGGGGCCTGCGCGGCGGGTGGATCATTGCGGGCCACCAGGTGTTCGGCGCCGGAGTCTGCGCCGCTCATCAGCCGTCCGAGCTCGAGCGAGCGCTGGCGCCGCTGGATGTCAGCGACCACCACTGACTCTTCGAGCTGAGCAACTCGAGTCGAAAACGTCAGAACATCCGCACGCGCCAGCGCTCCGGCGGCGACTTGTTGCTTCGCCTCGGCCTCTTGCCGTTCGGCCAGGCGGAGCGCGGCGCTTTCGATGTTCACGGCCGAGTCGGCGTACCAGAGCTCCCAGTACGCGAGCGTCGCGTCCCGCACCAGCTCACTCTTCAAGCGCTGGCGCGACTTTTCCGACAGACCCCGCGACTCGCGCGCGGCCCGCAGCTCCACTTCACCCACGCGCCGGCCGGCACCGCGCAAGAGCGGTTGAGTCAGGGACGCACGCGCCGTG
>DATHEN010000387.1:0-8292 GCA_035318565.1 Polyangiaceae bacterium | reverse complement strand
CACGGACCTGCCCGGAGGCGCTTCCGGAATGGGAGCTCCAGCCGGTGGAGGCTTCGACCCGGGCGGTGATGGCAACTTCAAGAAGGGTCGCTTCAACCCGCTGATCATCCTGGTGGGCGTCCTGGCCATCGCCGGCTTTGTTGCATTCCTTCTGATTGGCACCAAGCAGGAGGAGGAAAAGCTCAGCGTAGAGCAGGCCGAGCAGCAGAAGAAGGCCATCTACGTCCTGCCTCGCGCCGAGCAGCTTCCCGAATGGCGGAAGTGGGCTGAGAGCGAAAAAAGCGAGCTCTTGCGCGAAGAAGCGCTCAAGCAGCTGGCTTGGACGGAAGATCCGCAGGGTGTGGACCTTTCGATCCACGCTCTCAAGTCACCCTCCGAGCCGATCCAGGCCATGGCGGCCACGGCGCTCGCACAATACGGCTCGCCTGCCGCCGACAAGGCCAAGGAGCCCCTGCTTCTGGCGTTCAAGACGGCCGGCAGCGGCGCCAAGCCGCAAATTGCTTGGGCGCTGGTGGTGCTCGGTGAAGCGCGCGCCTTCGACGACGTCATGGCGCTCTACCGCCAGGGGCACCTCTCGAAGGTTCAGCGTCTGGGCGGCGGCGTTGCGTTCGATCCCGAGCTGATGGTGCGCATGGTCGCGCTCGAAAAACTCGCGGCCCTGGCCAGCGACCCGAGCCCCGCGGTCCGGCAGCTCGTGGCCACCGTGCTCTCGCGCAACGCCGACCCGCGCTGGACGGAAACGTTGATTCAGCTCGTTCAGGACAAGGACGCCGAGATTGCGCGGCAGGCCGCGCCTGGCCTCGGCAGAATCGGAGACGAGCGCGCGCGCGGTCCACTTTTGTCTGCGCTCAAGACCGCGGACAAGGACAGCCGCAAGAAGTACCTGGAGGCGCTCCGCGACGGCATCGGTGCTCAAGGCCTGGTGCTCGGGCTCGACTCGGTCACGCTCGACGACGAAAGCCGTGCCTGGTTTCAGCGTAAACAGATCTTCGACATGCTGCAGAAGCTCGCCGATCCACGCGCGGGTGATGCGCTGCTGAAGTTCATCGAATCTCGCCCGAACATCCACTGGGAAACGCGCGCTGCCACGCACATGGCGGAGGTTGGGGACGTCCGTGCCGTGCCCAGCTTGGCCAAGCGCTTGCGCATGGATCCGTTGAAAATCTACTCGGATCAGAGCGACTACGAAATGATGCTCAAGCGTGACGACAACGAGCGGGTCGTCGCGGCGCGCATGCTCGCGGATCTGGCAGTCCTCAATCCCGACAAGCGCGAATGGATTCGCGAGCAAGCCGAAGACTCGTTGATCTTCTGGATCCACGAGTTGCCGTCGCCGCACGCCAATGGCCTGCGCGCGCTGGCGGCCATGGACTCGCGCAAAGACCTTGCAGCGCTCCGCAAGTGGTCGAATCCGAACACCCCGCTGCCCAAGGAAGGGCAGCAGCCACCGATGCCGGAAGAGTGGGTGATTGCACAGAGCGCGCTGCGCTACGTCGGCTGGCTGAAGGATCCGCCTTCGTGGAACGTCCTCGAGCGCTCACTGCGCCGCCGTCCGCCCGAGCTGGACGTCACGATGGACGGTCTGAATCAGGGCGGCGTGGCCATCCTGGGCATGGCGCTCCGCGCGATTGGCGTGGGTGCGGCGGACGGCTTTTCGCAATGGCAGGATCCGAAGGCGTTTCGCCCGCTCCTTTCGTACGTCGAAGACGCGCGTAACAACGAACAGTCGCGCATGAGCGCGTGTGCAGCGCTGGCGTGGGTAGCGACGAAACAGGACGTTTTCGAGATCGCCAAGAAGATTCAGGAGTACAGGAGCCTCGAGAAGTCGGATCAGTTCCGGCGCGCGTGCCTGCTCGAGAGCCTGATTCAACGGCCCATCCCGGGTACCGCGCCGGCTTTGCTGGCGTTGATGACGCCCGAATCGGCGGTCGAAACTCGCCACCAGGTGGCGCGAGCGATCGGCAAGGGTGGCTTCGATCCGGAGGTCGAGAAGCGTTTGATGGAGATGACCTCTAGCGACGCGCTCTTGAACGATGCCGCCCTGGCACTCGTCCTGGGAGGCTCTCCTGACGTCGCATCACGTGCGGTGGCACTGTACGCAGACAAGCCCAAAGCCGCGCTCGAGGAGCTCAGCGACCTCTGGTTCAAGACGTTCGGCTATTGGTCGGACGAAGATCTCGAACAGGGACGCATCTTCAAGTACGTGGACAACGCCACTGCCATCGCCCGGCTCGAGATCAACAAGACGGCTCAGGAATGGGCGACAGCGCTGTTGATGCGGCAGTTCGACAACCTCGATTTCGACAATGGCCCGCACTCGTTCACGCGGGTCGTGCTGCGAGCGCGTCTGCTGCAGATGGCCCGCGCGGAAGACGCAACCCAGCGCGAGGGGGCCATTCGCACGCTCAAGTTCATGAAGGAGCAAGGTGCGCTGCTCGCGCTCCGCGACGAGAAAGGTCCGGTCGGGGAGCTGGCGCAGCAGGCCTACTTCGAAATCATGAATCCGAAAGTGCTCTCGGGCGGCGTGATCGCCCGAGAACAGGCTGAAGACGATACGCAGTGATGAATCGGGCGCGGCGCGCTCGCGTCGAGTTCTTGGCTTCGGCCGTGTTGCTGCCGGTTCTGATCGCGTGCGCGTGCAGCCCCGGGTCCGGTGAGCGTGCGGCAGCGGGCGGTCCCCGGGTATCCCGCTTCGTCAGTACGCCGGGGCAAAGTATGCCCCGCGTGTGCATCCCGAGCGCCCCGGAGCGCTGCTTCGACGCGCGCGACGACAACTGCAACGGCATCATCGACGAAGGCTGCGGCGTGCACACCGGGCTCGTGCAATTCGTGATCGCGTGGGACAAACCCAGCGCCGACGTCGACCTGCAGGTGACCGACCCCAACGGCGAGCTGGTGGAAGTCGCGCGGCGTACGCAGAGCGGGCTACTCAAGGAGCGCGATTGCCCGGGTCCGAGCGGTGACTGCGGCGGCCAGAACCTGGAGAACGTGTACCTGGAGGAAGGGGATCCGCTGCGTGGCGCGTACCGGGTGCGGGTGCGTCTCGAGAAGCTCGGCATGGACGACCCGCCCGTGCGGGTGACGCTCGGCGCGCGGGTCGGCCCGCGGACGTACGCCTTCGAATTTCAGCTGGGCCGGGTCGAAGAGGAACGCGAGCTGATAGTCGAGCTTTAGTGCCCGAGTCCAGCGAGCGGAAGGGCAATTTCGCTGCCCCGACTGGAGAAGGCAGCGAAATTGCCCTCTTTGCCCGCACTCTGACGCGTGCACGGACTGTCTCGACTTACGCAGGCTTCTACTCGTCGAGCGGAAGGTCCGCTACTCTCGGAGGATTGTGGGACAGGTCCTCGGCCGAATCACTGCCTCGGGAGAGGTTCCGCGAGGACCGGACGCCAAGCACCGGCTGCGTGTGAAGCGCCAGTGGCTCGAGGAGGGTGCCTCGATTCAGTTCCAGTTACCACGCAATCTGACCTGCGCTGCCTGTGACGGTGGTGGCTGCGACTCGTGCGGTCGTTCGGGAGCCATCTCCCTGCGTGACCGCGGCGCGCCGGCCGAGCTGTTGACCGTGACCCTGCCGCGCTGCGAAGGAGCCAGCACGCCGGGGGTGGTGTTGCGTATCCCCGAGCAGGGCGGCGTGGCTGAGCAGAAGCCGCTCTTGCCTCGCGGCATGTTGCTGTTGAGCGTTACGGGGTCCGAACGTCCCGATGCAGGGGTGAGCCGGATTCATTCCACGCAGCCCCCACCCCAGGTGGTCGGCGCGCCGTCTTCGCTGTCGCCCACGAGTCCCCGTGAGCGTGCGGTGCTCTGGCTGCTCTGGCTGCTGATCGCTGGCGCGCTGGCGCTGCTCGCGCTACGCAGCTTTTTCCGCGTGTAACCTGGCGGCCCCCGCCAGCGTGTAACGATCAGCCTGGACTCTGGCCGGTTCGTGCGGGTCCGGGTGAAAACTCGTTGAGCTTGTGTTATCGCCAAGCGCCGGCCCCCCCAGGTGCCGGGTGTCTACCCAGCTCGTTGGGAGCTCGGCAGCCTGAGGAGAGAAGTAATGAACCCGGTCGCGATGGCCTTCATAATCATCAGCCTAGTGGGCGCGTTCGCCTGGACGGCGCATCACCGCTGGGGCCTTCTGCGCACGGGAACAGGGACCTGGGAAAGCCGCTTCGACCGCCTCGGGGAACGCCTGAAGGCCGTCTGGGTGTTCGCGTTCTTTCAGAAGAAGATGCGTTACTACATGCTGGCGGGACTGGCGCACCAGCTGATCTTCCTCGGCTTCGTAGTTCTGCTTCTGAACAGTATCATGCTGTGGGGCCGGGGCTTCGATCCTCACTTCAATCTGTGGGTCTTGGGGTCGGAGCCGGTGCTGGGTCTGCCACTCGGCTCTATCTACTCGTTCACCAAGGATATTTTCGCTGCGCTCGTGCTCCTGGGCGTAAGCGTGTTCGTCTACTACCGCACGCTCAACAAGCAGAAGCGCATGGCCCTCAGCGTCGAGGGTCTCGTCATTCTCGGCATCATCGCCACGATGATGATCGCCGACTTCGTCTACAACGGCGCTGCCATCGTGCTGAACCACCGCTTCGAGGCGGAGTGCGCCGCCGAGGGCATCTGGTGCGACCGCGCAGCCGACATGATTGCGCCGTTCGCCGACGCCAGCGGCCCCATCGCCTGGCACCCGTGGCCCGAGCCCATCGGAACCCTGTTCTCCATAATCGTCGCCGGGCTCTCCGTGCCGACGCTCGTCGTGCTCGGTCACATCGGCTTCTGGACGCACGCGACCCTGGTGCTCGTCTTTCTGAACATCCTTCCGTATTCGAAGCACTTCCACATCATCACCGCCGTCCCGAACGTGTTCTTCACCGATCTCACGCCGCCCGGGCGCCTGAGACCGCTGGCAAAGAACGGCGAGGAGTTGATGGCCCTCGTCGAGAAGGCCTCGGAATCGGAGGACATGTTGGCTGCGCGTATCGGCTACGCGCGCATCGAGCACTTCACCTGGAAGGACATCCTCGACTTCTACACGTGCACCGAGTGCGGCCGCTGTTCGGACAATTGCCCGGCCTTCACGACCGGCAAGATCCTGAGCCCCAAGCACTTCACGCTCGATTTGCGCGATCACCTGTACGCGCGCCGCCACGAGCTCACCGGCGCTGAAGCAGGTCCTCGCGGCACCATCGATCGTCCGGCCCCGCCCGAAGACGCCGCTGCAGCCGAGGGTGCCGGCACGAGCGACTCGAGCAACGGCGCATCGAACGGCGAGTACAAGCCGATCGACCTCGTCACCAACGTCATCCACGAGGACGTGCTCTGGGCCTGCACCACGTGCCGCGCCTGCGAAGAGCAGTGCCCGGTGATGATCACGTATGTCGACAAGATCGTGCAGATGCGCCGCAACCTCGTCACGATCAAAGGCGAATTCCCGGGTGAGCTCGCCAAGCCCTTCGAGGGCATGGAAGTCAACGGCAACCCCTGGAATCTGTCGCGGATGGACCGTACGAACTGGGCGGAAGGTCTCGACGTGCCGAGGTTCGCCGAGAACGCTACGGCCCCGGTGCTCTACTGGGTCGGTTGCGCCGCGAGCTACGACGATCGCGCCAAGAAGATCGCGCGTGCCACGGCCGCGCTACTCAAAGACGCAGGTGTCAACTTCGCCATTCTCGGCGACGAAGAAACGTGCACGGGCGATCCGGCGCGGCGCGCGGGAAATGAGTTCTTGTTCACCACGCTGGCGGAAGCGAACGTGGTGACTTTGAACGGCTACAAGGAGCAAGGCGGTATCAAGCAGATCGTCACGACCTGCCCGCATTGCTTCAACACGCTGCTCAACGAATACCCGGACTTCGGTGGCAAGTTCGAGGTCGTGCACCACACCGACTTTTTGCTGGGCTTGGTCGCCGAGGGCAAGCTGAAGCCGAGCAAGGAAGTGCGCGCGCGCGTCGCGTACCACGACTCTTGCTACCTCGGTCGCTACAACGGAATCTACGATCCGCCGCGCGAGATTCTGCGGCGCATCCCGGGCGTGGAGCTCGTGGAAGTGGAGTACTGGACCAAGAACAAGGGTCTGTGCTGCGGCGCGGGCGGCGCTCAGATGTTCATGGAGGAGCAGAACAAGGACCGCGTGAACGTCAAGCGCACGTTGCAGCTCCTCGACACGGGCGCCAAGACCATTGCCAGCGCGTGTCCGTTCTGCATGACGATGATCACCGACGGCATCAAGGCGCAGTCCAAAGAAGATCAAGTCAAGAACATGGATGTGGTCGAAATGCTCGCCATAGCCTGCGGTGTGTTCGACCAGAAACCGGAGCCCGTCGTCACACAGCACGAGCCGGAAGGCGCAGCGCTACCCGCGGAATGAACGGACTTCCCCGGGCGATCCGCCGGCTACCGGCAAAGCGTGCGGACGACTGCCTTCGCTGTATACTTGGAGTCGATGAGCTTTCCTGATCTGGTCACCAAAGACGCCTCCGCCCAGAGCGGGCTCGGAGACGTCTCGGACGGGACCCCCGCCGTGCGCACCTACGAGTGCGACCACTGCGGCGGCGCGTTCGAAGGCACTCCGGGTGGGGCGGGCCTGTTCGTATGGACCCGTGGCGACGAGGTCCGCTACGAAGAACCGCCGCTCTGCGAGACTTGCGCGCAAAAGCTGAGCATCGGAGCGCTGCTCAGCTGGGACTTCGAAGAGGAAGAGGGCTAGCTAGCTCGACGATCATTGGCTGGAGCAGATCCGCGACTCGCTCACTGTAACGGCGCGTTGCCGGTTCGAGAGTTCCGCAGTGGAGGACGTCGCTCGAGCAGCTCGAGCGCGGTGGCGCGCAATGCAACGGGCGTATCACTGGCGATGATCTCCCGCAGCTCAGTGCGGGTGCATGCGCCGAGCAGCGGCATGGTCAGTGTCGACTTCGCGCCCGGATTGAACAACACCGCCAAGCGTACGCGCGGGCGACACAGCCACTGTGGCGCGTGCGCGAGCTCGTCGAGCACGGAAGTGCGCGGCGGACGCCGAGCCACCAAGCGCACCACGTCGTCTTCGGTGAGCCGAGGGTTTTGCAGGAGCTGGCGAATGACGAGCGGATGTGGATCGCCGAGCAGCTTTGCGAACGACTTGCGATTGGGGCGGCGGGCCAGGCTGCGCCGCTCGCCGACGGTCAGCTCACGGCCCGCGCCGTAGTCCGGTATCGGAGTGTCGCTCGGCGCCGGCAGGACGCTCGGGCTCCGGCGTAGCATGCGCTCCAAGCTGAAGAGGCGCGCAGCGCGCGCGTGCTTGTAGATGCCGTCGAGCTCGTCCGCCGGCAAACTCACGAAGGCGAGCGCCAGCGCGAGCTGCGCTTCGCGCGCGGCGGGGTCGGCGCGCTCGCTTTCTTCGCAGAGCTCGTTCAAGAGCCGGCACGCGTCGGCGACGTCCCACTCGCGCAGCTGCTGTTTCAGCCAGTCGATGCGTAGGCCGAGCTCCGGGAGCGAAATGAGCACGCGCTTGAGTCGGGCAACGTCCGACATGGCCTTGCCCAGAACTATCCGCGGGGGAGGCCCACTGTGCAACCCTTGCATGGCGTGCGGGCCGAAGTCGGCGTGCATTTCGGGCTTCCGGTGCTCGTCCCTCGGCTCCGATGTACTAGGCTAAGCGCGTGCCCGCCGGCCCTGCGCTAGAAAAACTGGTCAGCACGTGGCGAGCGGGCTTGGGTGGCACACGCCGCCGCGCGGGCTTGGCGCTACTGGTCGCCGTGGTTCTCTGCGGCGCGCAGCTGGCGCGCATCGGGACGCCGCTCGCGCGCGGCGTCACCGCGCTCGCGATTGCGCTCGTGCTGGCCCTGCTCGTGGTGTTCTGGTGGCGTGAACGGCGGCGCTTTGCGGATATGCGCCACATGATCGCCTCGGTGCTGATGAGCGCCGACCGACCTCTGGCGGAGCGATCGCTGCGCGCGCTGAACCTCGTCGAACGCACGGGCCGTGACGAAACCCTGGGTTCGAACACGCTCGCGCAGCTGCATTTCGAACGCGTGCTGGCGCGCGCGCGCCCGGAGCGTGTCGCGGAAGCGGCGGCCCGGCGTGCGCGTCGTTTTCGGACGCTCGCGCTCGCGCTGCTTGCGTGCGCGCTGCTTGCGCTGGCGCTCGGGCCGCTGCGCTCGATCGAAGGCCTGGACGTGCTCGTGGCGCGCGGGGGCGTTGCGCCGTTGCCGCTCCGCTGGCTCGACCAGGTGCGCATTGCGTCGCAAGCGCCGCAGTACTTGCGCAAGGGAGAAAGCCCGCTTTACCAGGGCTTCGAAAACGAACAGCCGAACGGCAGCGTGCTCAGCGTGCGCGGTCTGC
>DATHEN010000386.1:0-3390 GCA_035318565.1 Polyangiaceae bacterium | reverse complement strand
TGAAAGAGATCCCGCGCGACCGTGCCGTCGTACTCCATTGCCAGCGCGGAAGCCGATCCGCCGTGGCCGCAGCCACGCTCGACGCGTTCGGCTTTGACGACGTTCACGAGCTGAGCGGCGGAATGTCCGCATGGGAGGCGGCCGGCCACCCGGTCGCGCAGTAGATGGCCGGCGGCGTGGGAGCGCACGGGCGCGCAAGTGATCGGAAGCAGGCGGAGAATGCGAGCTGGGCCGAGCGTCGCGCCGCACTGAGGCACGTTCCGCCACTCGTGCGCATGGTGTGGGAGACGCACCGCGGTTACGCGCTCACGATGGTGCTGCTTCGCATCGCGCGCGCGTTCATCCCCGTCGCAACATTCTGGATTGGGAAGCTGATCATCGACGGAGTGATCGCGGCACGCGCTGGTGATGGCACGCTCGCGCTGCTCTGGCGCTACATCGCAATCGAGCTGGCGATCGTCGCTGCGGGCGAGATAATGGCGCGGGTGTCTGCGCTGGTCGAGAGTCTGCTGAGCGATCTCTTCTCCAACAAGATGAGCGTGCGTTTGATGGAGCACGCGGCGACGCTCGACCTGGCACAGTTCGAGAACCCTGACTTCTATGATCACCTCGAGCGTGCACGCCGTCAGACCGTAGGCCGAATCGCGCTCCTCACCCAGCTTCTGGGTATCGGCCAGGATTTCCTGACGCTCATCACGCTGGCGGGCGCGCTCGTCGTCAACAGCCCCTGGCTGCTCGTGTTGCTCGTGATTGCGATCGTGCCAAGCTTTCTGGGTGAGACGCACTACGCTTCGCTCGGGTATTCGCTTCTATTCCGCTGGACGCCGGAACGCCGCCAGCTGGACTACCTCCGCTATGTCGGCGCGAGCGACGAGACAGCAAAAGAAGTACACATGTTCGGGCTCGCCGGGTGGCTCACGCGCAAGTACGACGAGCTGTCGCAACGCTTTTACGACGAGAACAAGAAGCTTTCCGTTCGCCGCGCGATCGTCAGCACGCTCCTTTCGTTTCTCGGCACGGTCGGATACTACGCAGCGTACGTCATAATTTTGCTGAGCGCGGTGCGTGGCCAGATTACAGTCGGAACGCTCACGTTTCTCGCCGCATCTTTCGGCCGCGGACGGGATGTGATCCAGAGTATCCTGATGGCCGCAAGCGGCGTGTACGAGCAGGCATTGTATCTGCGCGACCTGTTCGAGTTCTTCGACATGAAGCCAACGATCTCCGGAGGGCTCAATGCGCCGATGGTCCCCGACCCGATCCGAGAAGGATTCATCTTCGAGAACGTGGGATTCCAGTATCCCGGCAGCGAGGAGCGCTGGGCCGTCCGCGGGCTCAACTTCACACTGAACCCGGGCGAGCGAATCGCGCTGGTGGGAGAAAATGGCGCGGGGAAAACCACGGTCACGAAGCTGCTCGCACGGCTGTACGATCCGAGCGAAGGACGCATTCTGCTCGATGGAACGGACCTTCGCGAATACGACCTGGCCTCTGTGCGCTCGGCGATCGGAGTGATCTTCCAGGACTTCGTGCGCTATGACATGCGCTTTGACGAGAACATCGGCGTGGGCGAGATCAATGCGGTCGAGCAGGCGCTCGAAGGTATGGACCAACCGGTACCAGCTCTGATCGAGAACGCGGCCGAGCAATCGCTCGCTGCTTCGCTCCTGCCACGGTTCAAGGAGGGCTACCGCCAGATGCTCGGCCGCCGCTTCGAAAACGGTGTCGACCTGTCCGGCGGTGAATGGCAGAAGGTGGCACTGGCCCGTGCGTATCTGCGCGCCGCGCAGGTTTTGATTCTGGACGAGCCAACCGCGGCGCTGGATGCCCGTGCGGAGTACGAAGTGTTTCTGCGTTTCTCCGAGCTCGTTGCAGGAAGGATGGCAGTGCTGATCTCGCACCGTTTTTCCACCGTGCGCATGGCCGATCGCATTCTCGTGCTGCGAAACGGCCAGCTCGAGGAGGAAGGCACACACGAAGAGCTGCTCGCAAACGGCGGTCTGTACAACGAACTCTTCACCATGCAGGCGGCCGGCTACAAGTAGGTCTGCAGCCGGCTGGGGCGTGCGGATCCATCTAGCGCCGCGAACTTCCTGCTATCATCGCGTGCAGAGATCGATGACATGGGTTCCCGCCCCCGCTTTCGCGGGGGGTGACGTTCTTTCGCGGGAATGACGACTTCAGTTCCCTTGCCCACAAGTGATGTTCGCCTCCACATCGGTCGCATTACTGCTTGAAGATTTCCCCACCCTTCATGACCATTCGCACCTGGCGTATGGCGTGAATGTCCTTGACCGGATCCCCAGCGACCGCGATCAGGTCGGCATCAAGTCCCGGCTTGACTGAACCGAGCCGATCGCCTAGGCCGAGCACGCGCGCCGAAGTGGAAGTGGCGGATTGCAGCGTGGCCACCGGCGTCATGCCGTAATCGACCATCATCTCGAGCTCGCGCGCATTGTCGCCGTGCGTGAAGACACCGATGTCGCTCCCACTGATGATCGTGACTCCGGCTGCGAGCGCCGCCTTGAAGCTCGCGCGCTTCGCAGCGATGCGGGCTGGCTCGGGATCCACCCCTTTGCGCCAGCCGCCATACTGTGCAATCGCATCGCCTGCCGCAAGCGTCGGGCACAGCGCGACTCCATGCTCCGCCATCAACCGAAACACTTCGGGAGTGCCGTCATCGCCGTGCTCGATCGTGTTCACTCCGGCGAGCACTGAGCGGCGCATTCCTTCTGCCGTCGCAGAGTGCACCGTAACCATTCGGCCGCTGGAATGCGCGACGTCGACAATCGCCTTGAGCTCTGCTTCCGTGAACGTCGGCTCGGCTTCGCCGCGGGGACCCCACCGGTAATCAGCGTAAACCTTGACCCAGTCGGCGCCGTGTTTGATCTGCTCACGCGTCGCTAACATCACGCCGTCGATGCCACTCGCCTCCTGCGCACCCTGCGGCACGTCCCATCGGGGATCGAATCCCTTGGGCCCGTAACTTCCCGTAGCGACGATCGCGCGCGTCACGACCAGCATGCGCGGGCCGGGAATGATCTTCTGCTCGATTGCCTGCTTGAGTCCGACATCCGCGTCCCCAGCGCCTTCGGTGCCGAGATCGCGTACTGTCGTGAAGCCGGCGAGCAGTGTGTTGCGTGCGCTCACTGTCGCCCGTGCGACTCGCAGGGCAAGCGGTTCCTTCAACACCTGGTCGTTCCACGATGTCTCGTTGTACGGATGCAGCATCATGTGCGAGTGAGCTTCGATGAGCCCCGGCATGAGTGTCGTGCCGGCAAGCGTTATCTCCCGTGTACCGGCAGGAAGAGTTACGCTTGCCCGCGGCCCTGCGGCCACGATCTTCTCGCCGCGGACGAGCACCACCCAGCCTGGTCGCTCGACGCCGGC
>DATHEN010000385.1:0-9686 GCA_035318565.1 Polyangiaceae bacterium | reverse complement strand
GAGGAAATACGACCTGGGCTTGCGCCGGGCGTGCGAGCGCGAAAGCGGTGCTGAACAACGTGAGTAAGCGCGTGACTGGCTTCATGACCCTGCCTCCTCGAGCCTCGTATAGACGAGAGCCGTCATGACGAGTCGGGTTTTCATCGAGTCACGCTAGCCGCGCCCTGTTCGGGTCAGCCAGCAGGACTGGCAAGCGAGCTTGGCGAAACCCGCGGAGCGCGATCAGATGAGCGACGGGGCCCCACGTGCCATCGCCGTTCAACTCGTCGATCACGACAGCGGTGTCCAATGCGCTGCGCCGCCGCACGGCACCGAGCGCCGCCCTGAGAGGCGGGCGGCAACCTCTCAGAATGGACGCAGATTTACGGCAGATTGGTACCTAGAATCACAGCCGGGGCGCCTTGGATCCCTCGCCGACTGTCGTTCTGTGTGTACACACGCGGCAAGGCTATTTCAGCGCAACATTACCATCACGATGCACTGTGTGCGCACTGTGCGCACGGTGCGATCCGACTTGGCCGCAGGGCGCGTTCGTTCCCGTTGCGGCGCGCGCGCAGTCATCTGATACCCGCAGCACACATGTCGAACACCGGTGACACGCGCCCGCCTCTCGTCTCTCGCTTCGTTCTGCTGGGTGCGGCTCTGGCGAGCACTCAGTGCGATCCCAACGGCAACTTCAGCGTGACGAACACGGCAGATGGGGGCGAGGGCTCGCTGCGCGCTGCCATCACTCTGGCGAACGACAGCGTGGCCGAGGAAGTGCGTATCGAGATTGCGCCCGGCACGTATGCGCTGACCCGCTGTGGCGGCCGCGATGACGCGAACGCTTCCGGCGATCTGGATCTCACGCGTGCTCGTCCAGTCACTCTGGTAGCGCCGAATGGCAACGTGGTGATTCGGCAGACGTGTCCGGGCGAACGCGTGCTGGAAGCTCACGGTGCGGGCCGGCTCACTCTGAACGGACTCAGCATCAGCGGAGGCGCGCTGGTTACGATCGTCGCGACGGAGGTCGCAGCTGGCGGTGGCGTGCGCGCCGCGGCAGACGTCGTGCTCCAGGGTACGGTGATCACCGGCAACTCGGTGACGGCCGCGGCGGGCGTCGTCGCTGCCGCTGGCGCCGAGAGTGTCCCCGGCAGCCCGGCGCGTGGCGGCGGCTTGTTCGTGGGGGGCTCGCTGACCGCCGACGGCGCGTCCACGCTCTCGCGCAACGGCGCATGGGGCGGCGCAGGCGTCGACGGGCGCGCTGACGCTCCCGTGCCGGCAGCAGGCGGCAGTGCAGAGGGCGGCGGCGCTTTCGTCGCCGGAGCGATCACACTGAGCGGGACGCGCTTCGCCGAAAATACCGCGCGCGGCGCAGCGGGTGGAAGCGGTCTCGACCCCACGCTCGGTGGCAACGCACGCGGCGGAGGGCTCGCGCAGGCGGCGGCGAGCGCGGCGCCCGTCGAGCTGTCGTACGCTCGTTTCGAGTCGAACCTGGTGCAAGGCGGTGCATCGGGTGCAATCGTCGGGACCGCCGAGGTGGGTGCTTACGCCGGAGCCGGCAGCGCAGAGGGCGGAGGCGTGGCCGCTGCAGGTCCAGTAACGGGTAATTTCGTGAGTGCGACGCGAAATCGAGCGCTGGGCGGCTCCTCGGGCTACGGCGCGACGCTAGTTCTCGGTCCGGGTAACGGACCGGGCCAGGCCGGCGCGGCGCGCGGTGGTGGCGTGGCGGCCGGAGGTGCCGTCAACTTGAGCTCCGCTGGCTTCGCGCTCAACGCGGCGGTTTCGGGAGACACGTCCTATTCGTGCTCCCCGAGCCAGGGTTGTTTCGGGACCGCGGCCGCAACTGCGGCGGGCGGCGCCGTCTTCGCGCGCGGCGCGCTGAGCGTGGGCGGGCAGTTTTCAGAAAATTCGGCGAAGCGCGGTCTCGGCACGGTCAGCAGCGAGGGCGCGCGAGGTGGAGCGCTCGCGAGCGACACGTCGATTGCGGATCAGCGAGGCACGTACACGGCCAATGCAATCACGGGCTCGAGCACTGCGGACGGACTGAGCGGGCGCGGTGGCGCGATCAGCGCGCCGAACGTCGAGCTTTCGTTCACACGTCTGGACCGCAACACCGCAGATGGGCCGGGTGGCGCTGTCGATGCGAACACACTCGTGGCAAGCAACGTCACGGCCACGTACAACCGCGCATCGGGCGCTGGTGGTGGTGCTCTCTACGCTCGCGGCGAAGCCAGCATCACGGACTCCGGGATTCGGCACAACGCCGTGGACTCGCGCATGGAGTACCGAACGCAGGTGCTTGCCGGAGGAGGAGGAGTACTCGTCAACGGCCCGCTCACGATCCGTGACAGCTGGATCGCCAGCAACGAGGGGCAACAAACCGTGAGCTTCTCTGCGCCCCAGATAGGCTCTTTCGCCGCTCCCGGGCGGTTCTTGGGCGGTGGCGTACGCGCGGCCTCCGTCCTGGCGGAGAACGTTACGCTGACGGACAATCAGCTCTCTGGAAATACGCTGCTTCCGGGCATTCCCATCCCCGTTCCCACGGGCAACAGCGGCGGCGGAGCGATCGCGGCAACATCCGAGGTTTCGCTGATCAACGTGACGCTCTCCGGGAACAAGCTCTTCGGAAACCCCGCATTTCTGCAAAGCTTTCCGCAGTACGCCCAGCTCGCCCAGGGCTCCGCCGTACTTGCCGAAAGCGTGACACTCGAGCACGCGACGTTCATCGAGAACCAGGGTGCGGAGGCGATCCGAGCTGCCAACCTGACGACCAACCGCTCGGTGGCGATTCCCGTCGCCGGCACGACCGTGTGTGCGTCCGGCATAGCGAGCAGCGGCGCTCGGTCCTACAACTGGTTCGGAGACGCGAGCTGCGGCCTGACAGGCGCGACGAATCGGCAGGAGAGCGCATCCTTCCTGCTGGGCTCGCTCGTCGATACCGGGGCTGGGGTGCCGGTGCGAGCACCCGAACCGGGCAGTGTGCTCATCGATCGAATTCCGGCAGCTCAGTGCCCCACGCCGAGCGATGCGCGCGATGTGGCTCGTCCTCAAGGTGCGGGCTGCGATATCGGTGCGGCGGAAGCGCAGCTCTAAGGGGCTGTCGTCTCGAGTTGCAGCCTGCGCAGCGAGAAGTGGTTTCTATCTATGCCGGACGCCCAGGTGTTGGCCTGGAGCCAGAGCGTCTTGCCGTCCGCGGAGATGAAGCGAGTGGGCAACGTGGTGGCATACCCGCCGTGTCGCTCGGCTGTCCAAGGGTAGGGTCCGAAGTCCTGGACCAGGAATTTGTGCCAGGGTCCCCAGGGTGTCGGTGATTCGTAGAATTCGAACGTGTACTCCGTCCAGGACGTGTAGAGGTAGCGCGCGAGGGCCGCGTCATACACGATGCTGCCCTGCGCGAGCACCGAGTGACCCTCGAACTCCTCGGTCCGATAGCGCCGCACGCAATCGACGAGCACGGGTTGGCGCTCGGCGATGTCGACGGACCAGCTCGGCGTGACGCCCTGAAAACCGCTGAAGTACGCCCAGCGGGCGAGATCCATGAGGTCATCGGCTTCGGCGATGCGCGCCAGATACAGCGCCTCGGGGTCTGCACCGGAGTTCGAATGAGCCCAGTTGTGATCGAGGCCGTACGCATACACGAAGCCATCACTGTGCCGTGCCGGATCGGGTCCGCGATCGAGGAACAGCACGGTGGTAAAGACGTGATCGCGCCACATCGGCGCGCTCCGGTTCTGCTGAAAGCTCGCGCCGCGGTCGGAAGAGACGGCCAGGCTGGCCGCGGGTGCATCTCCGTAGTCGCGTGAGTTCAGGTCCTGAATCGCAAGATAGATCTTACCTGCGTGGCACAACATGCCGGTCGGCTTTTGGTAGTAGCTTCCGCTGCTCCAGACCTCGAAGTGATTCTGCGTGGTGCCGCGATCGTGTACACGATTGCTACCGAGCAGCGATTCAGGTCGATCCGGGTGCCCGGAGAGAATTCCGACGCCGATGTCGGGGCGCCGGTAGCTGCCTATGGCGTCGAAGCCGAAGCCGTCTCCCCAAGCGACGTACAGGCTGTCGCCGGCGCTGCACGAGGGCCACAAATCTCCGTTGCTCGGGATGTCCAGGGTCGACACGCTTTCGACGCTGGCGACGCGAATGAACGTGCTCCACTTCGGTTCGTACCCGCGTTTGCACAGTTCCTGCCGCTTGGGTACCGGCGCTCCCTCCGATTCTGCGTCTGGGGCTTCGAAATGTGCGTCGAGGCCTGGCGCGCCTGTGCTCGCCTCCAGGACGTCGACCACGCGTAGCATCTCGTCCTCGCAACCGAGAGCGGACACTGCGAACCACGCGACGAGCAGACCCCACTTGCTTCGACGCAAGACACGCGGGGTGAACACCACCCGCGTATACGTCAACGCGCGACGAATCGCGAATCAGAGCGACCGGTCAGCTGAGCCTGTTACGGAACGCTGTGGGCCTGATTTATCCCGGGAAAGTGCCTCGAAATCACGCAGAGGCCCGGGCTCCGCTCCGATGGTTATGCTGCGACAATGTCGATAACTTCGTGGATTTCACGCCATCGCTTTTCAACGTTCTCGGCGCTCAGGACACTGAGCGGGGTCGTCGCGCTCACGGCGTGCGTGGCGACTTCGAGGAGCGCGCCCGCAGAGACCGTGATCGCCGGCGACCTGGATTTCGTAGTCCCGATTGACCAACCCGACGCGATCTCCTCCGGTGGCGGTTTCGGGTTCCGCCTGGGCCAGCAACTGCATTTGCCGGCTCTGGCGATAACACCGGAGATCGGCTTCAACTACGCTGGCTTCGATGGCGGCGTGAAGACCTACCGGGGCATCGCCGGTTTGCGCCTGGGAGTGGGAGAAATCTTCCGCCCCGGCGTGTTCGCGCACGCGGGTATCGGGCGCTTGAGTGTGGACGTTCCGAGTGGCGTGCCCGATCCATCCTACACGGCGTTCACGTTCGACGCGGGCGTGTTCCTGGACTTCACCTTGCTGCCGATTCTGAACATCGGCGCACACGCGGCTTACAATCGCCAGGCCGGCAGTGACGACCTGGACGCGTTTCAGTGGGCAGCCCTGGGAGCGCACGCCGCGCTAGTATTCTGAAGGATTTGCCTCGCACTCCCGCGGTCCTGCTGTCGACTGACCCGGAAGTTTGCCCGCCGCGAGGCTGGTCCGGTCCCGAAGGAACGTGCTAAGCCTGACCTGGCGGGCAGCATGGCTATTTTCAAACCCAGCACGAAGAACGTCACGCTTTGTCTGGCTGTAGGCGCGTGGCTGGCCGGCGCCTGCGGTTCGGGTGGGGTAGGCGGCGTCGGCGGTTCGGGTGGCACCGGCGGGCGCAACCAGTGCATCGACACGGGCGACACCTGCACTCCCGGCGTTCCCATCCCGCGCGAACGCCAGTGCGTGATCGGTTACGACTGCTGCACGAACACCTGCATCTGCGGACCGGACGGCAAGGTGCGCTGCAACGTCACGTGCAACGGCAATGGCGAAGGCGGCGCGTGTGGCACGGATGCGGGCACCGGCGGCGGCGGGCCCGGTACCCTGTGTGATTCGCACTCGGACTGCCACGCTCAGCTCAGGTGTTGTTATCCGTGTGGGATTCCAGACTGTCACAATCAGTGCATGGCTCCCATGCCCGACGGACAGTGCCCGCTATTTCCGTGAAGCGCCGAGAGTAATCTCGAACTTCCGGGAATGTTCGTGCGCATCGGGTGTTCGAGAGTGACCGTGAAACGCTTTTTCCCAGCGCTGCTGGCGCTCACGCTCGGCTGTTCCGCCTCTCATTCACCCACGCCGCCCGCCGCTGCGCCTGCAGTGTCCGGAGCCGGTGCTGAGCCCGCGCCGGCGCCCGCCTCCGCGCCCGCGATAGCCGCGGAGATCCGCGCAGCGGTCGACGCACTCGACCGATCCCCCGAAGATCGCGCGCTCGACGCCGGACGCCATCCAGCCGAGCTCCTGTCATTCTTCGAGATTCGGCCGGGCATGCGCGTGGCGGAAATCGCTGCGGCCGGCGGCTACACCGCCGAGCTCCTTTCACGCGTGGTCGGCCCGAGCGGCAAGGTGTACGGCATCAACTCCGAGTTCATTCTCGATCGCTTCGCGCGGGCATCCTGGGAAGCGCGCCTGCAGAAGTCCGTTCTCTCTAACGTGGTGCGTTTGGATCGCAATTTCGACGATCCGCTGCCGGCCGACGTGACGAACCTGGACGCCGTGCTGTGCGTGCTCTTCTACCACGATCTGTTCTGGATGAAGGTGGATCGCGCCAAGATGAACGCGGCCATCTTCCGCGCGCTCGCGCCTGGCGGCGTCTACGGAATCGTCGACCACAGCGCCCGGGCGAGCAGCGGCGCGAACGACGTGGAAACCTTCCACCGTATCGAGGAGAAGCTCGTACGCGAAGAGATCGAGCGCGCCGGTTTCGAGCTGGTAGCGAGCGCAGACTTCTTGAAGAACTCCGAGGACAGCCGTGACTGGAACGCGAGCCCGCGTGTCGCGGGTGAGAAGCGCGGCCAGAGTGATCGCTTCGTGCTCAAATTCGTGAAGCCGAAGTAACCCGCGGCCTCAGAAACGCCTGCAGTTCCGACAACTCCGCCTCGAGAGCGCGCTCGAAGGATCGCTGTTTCGGGCGAGCGCCCACGAAACCCAGCCGGCAATCGAGCTCGCCGGCCGCTGTCGTGACGTTCGCCCAGCCGATCACTCGATCGCGCCAGAGCAGAGGCAGCGCGTAGTAGCCGAGCTTTCGCTTGGGAACGGGCGTGTACGCCTCGAAGCGGTACGCCCAGCCCCACAGGCGTTCGAAGCGAAAGCGATCCCACACCAGTGGATCGAAGGGCGCCAGCAGCCGCACCCGGTCGAGATCGGAGCTGCCGGCCTTGATGGATTCATGCGCCGGCCAGTACCAATTCACGCCGTCGATCTGCGCGTGGTTCAGGCGCGCTTCAGTGCGTGCGAGCGCCAGTCCGAGCTGGCGGGTCCACTGGGGATTGGCGTAGCGCAAGCGGCGCACCAGCCAGAGCAGCGTCACACGCGGTAATGGCGCGTACAGCGAAACCAGCACGTCGATCAGCGCGTCCATGCGCAAGCGCTGCAGCGCCGGATCGGTGAGCTTTTCTCGTGGATCTTGCGCGCTGTACACGCGAATGCCGCGCTCGCGGCGTGCCACGCGCAAAAGCCCGCGGTAGTGCATGCCGTCGAGCAAACGAGTCGTCGCGTTGGATGTTCCGCCCCAGTAGTTGACGACGCGCCCGTGCCCGAACCGTTGCTCCACGTCGCGCGGGTGCACCGCGCCGCTTTCATGAACGAACTCGAGCACGGCTCGTGCGAGCGCGTTCTTGGCGGAGCTCCAGCGCTGAGTGCCGGCCCGAGGGTGCATCAGCCGATAGTGCTCGCGCAGGATGAAGCCGTAGTTGACGAAGAAGTCTTCCTCGATGTCGAGCTCCGGGTAGCGACGCTCGAGATCTCCGGCCCGATAGTCCTTCACTCTGAGCCGCAGCACGAGATCCTGCGCGCGCGCCGGCGCCCGAATCGGATCCGCCTGGACGTACCCCAAGCGCTTCAGAGCACGGCGCAGGGTCGTCGGAGCAAACAGCGTGCGGCGGACCGCGTAACTGCGCAGCCGCTTCAGGCTAACGTCACTCAATCGAGCGGGCAGCGCATCGCACCGCGGATCTTGATTGGCCCCGTGCCCTGCGACTGCGACTTGGCGATGCCGTCGATGTGCAGCACCTTGCCCTCCTCGACGCGAGCCGTGAAAACTCCGAATTCGGGGGAAGCTTGTCCCGGAGCCGCTGCCTGCCAGGACGTATTTTCGCTATTGATCAAGAGCGCGCTCGGAATGCCCGAAGCGTTCAGCGCTGCTGCCGTTATCGACACGGCGCGACCTCCCACGCTGCCCGACCACATCCAAGTCGCCGACACGCTGGTCACGTGCGGGCATGTCACACCAGGACCCGCTGCGTTCCCGGAACGATCCCCTTCGAGCGTCAGCGCTGCGTGTCCAGGTTGCGGCACGCACGCGCCGAGCGTCACCACCAAACCAGCCAGGAAACCGGCGCTGCCCAAGCTCGACCACCACTTCATGTTGCCATCCTGCCATGAAGCTGGACGCGCTCGCCAGGCCGAGCGTGCGCGCTCATATGGACGCGGGCGTCCGGGATCGATTCCGAGAGGGCCGTCCTCTTTTCGACGCGACAGTCCACCGCGAGCGGCGTCTTCCATCAGGGACAGCAAACCAGAGGTGGAAAAATGTCACAACGTATCGAACCAAGGTTCTTCACCACGAAGTCCGTGCTGCTGGTCGGCGCATTGGCCGCTCTCGCAGCGGGCTGTTCGGCGGAGGCGTCAGGGCCCGACGCGCCCGAGATCCGCGAGGAAGCGTCGGCGACGCTGCTGGCAGAGGTGACGAAAGACGGCACGCAGTACTCGTTTCTGCGTTCGGAGTCCGGCGACCTGACCGTGCTGGTATCCGGGCCGGCCGCGGACCCCGCGAATGGGGTGGGCCCCGGCGACAGCTTCGTGGCGCTCTATGAGAGGCTATCCGGCCAGACGGCGCCCGCTGATCTCGTATCCGCGGAGCTTGCGTTGAGGGATCTCGATCGGCAAAACGCTGCAACGCGAAGCGGCAGCGATCAACCCCCGAGTTTTTACGCGGGCGACGACGTCAGCTCGAGCACGGAACGTGACGGCATCGCGCAAACCGCGCAAGCGCTCACATCGGCAGAATTTCAGAATCTGTACTGCCCGGGCGGCATGGACTTTCTGTACTGCTGGCCCAGCACGGGCGGTAACCCGTGGGTGCAGCGAATGAGCGTCTACCTGCACGGTGCCATGAACGCCACGAACTGCAATACGCGCTTCCGCTACCGCTACTACGATGACGGTTGGAAGACGCTCGTCGACCGTATCGCTACGCCGGGCCAGCACTTCCACTACTACACGTGGGGCGGCGAGAGCTCGCGCCGCTTCGAGGTCTTGGACAACGCGGGCTGTGGAGTGCGGTTCGCCGTGTACGGCTTGTCGTGAGCGCTGCGCCCGCGATCACTACAGCGAAACATCGGGAGCGGCCGAAGCATTCGTTATCGTGGAGATGTGGCCGTATCCGAGCTGGCCGTAGTTGTTGTTGCCCCAGCAGCGCACTGCGCCGCTCGAGACGATGACGCATGTGTGCGCGTAGCTGGCTTCAACGTGAACGGCGGCATCGCCCAGCGGGACGTCTCCCACGCTCGAAGGCAGCTCGTTGTCGCCGATCGCATCGCCCTCTCCGTAGCCCAGCTGCCCGTCGTAGTTCATGCCCCAGCAGCGTAATGCACCGCTCGCGAGTATCGCGCAGGTGTGGCCTCCACCCAGTGCGAGCGCTCTGACCGCGCCGCCGACGTTCACGTATCCGGCACTCGCGGGCGGCTCGTTGTCTCCAATGACTTCCTGATTTCCGTAGCCGAGCTGACCCTGGAAATTGGCGCCCCAGCAGCGCACGGCGCCCGAGCTGAGCAGCGCGCAGGTGTGACTGCCGCCGGCTGCGATGTACGTTACGGTGCCACCCACGTTGACATCTCCAGCGCTAGCCGGCGTCTCGTCGTCGCCAATCGTGTTGGTGTGAGCGTAACCGAGCTGACCCGCTTCGTTTTTGCCCCAGCAGCGCACGGCGCCCGAGGTGAGCAGCGCGCAGGTGTGATTGGCGCCGACCGCGATTTGAACGAC
>DATHEN010000384.1:0-2407 GCA_035318565.1 Polyangiaceae bacterium | reverse complement strand
TGTCCGAGCCGGTGGTCGCCCCACACGTCACGATGCGCCCGCCGGGCCGAACTGCGCGCAGGCTGTGCTTCCAAGTCGCGGCGCCTACACTATCGACCACCAGATCGACGGGTTCGCGCAGCCGCTCACCCGTCGGGATGGCTTCGTGGGCGCCGATCTCGAGGGCGCGCTGGCGTTTGGCTTCCGAGCGGCTCGTAACGACCACGCGCAAACCGGCGGCCCTGGCCATGCTGATCGCCGCCGTCGAGACTCCACCGCCGGCGCCCTGAATGAGCACGCTTTCCCCGGGCTGCGCGCGAGCGCGCGTGAAGAGCATGCGATACGTCGTGGACCAAGCGACGTTCAGACACGCTGCCTGCTGGAAGCTGAGCCACTTGGGTTTCGGAATCACGTTACGTGCGGGCGCGATCGTGTATTCACCGAACGAGCCAGGCAGGTTCTCGGACACCAGCGAGCGGTTTGGATCGAACGTTTCGTCCCCGGCGCCCGCGTCTGGATCCGCAAACGACCCGGTGACCATCACCGCGTTTCCCTCGGAATCCCAGCCGACGATGTCGCAGCCGAGGATCTTCGGGAATGCTTCCGGCTTCACCCCCACGCCGCACATTGTCCAGAGGTCGTGCATGTTGACCGTCGTGGCGGCAACGCGGATCCGAACTTGATCCTTGCCCGGCTCCGGCCTGGGCCATTCACTCTTCAACACCAGGGTCGAAAGCGGGTTTTTTCGGTCGATGCGAAGTGCAACCGCGGCGCGCACGGCGACCTCCGACTGGGGTTTTGGGATCCGTACAGCTCGGACCCTATATCAAGTAGCTTGATATCATCGCCCGCCGCTATGCTGCAAGCATGAAGCCTGGGACTCACCCAACTCCGCGGATCAGCTACCTCGTGAAGCGCGTCGAGCGCGGCCTTCGCTGGGGGCTCGATGAAACGCTGTCGGTCTACGGGGTCACGACCCCGGAGTACACGGCCTTGAGTGTGCTCCGCGATCGCGAAGGCTTGTCTTCGGCGCAGCTCGCGCGGCGTGTGTTCGTGAGCGCACAGGCCATGAATCAGATCGTCATCGCGCTCGAACGGCGCAGGCTCATCCAGCGAAGCCCGAGCCAAACCCACGGCAGAACCATGTGTGCACGACTCACGGCCAAGGGCGCCCAGCTACTGGCAGCGTGCGACGAGGCGACGCTGCGAGTCGAACAGCACTTATTGGCAGCTCTATCTCCCGTCGAGCTCGAGACGCTGCACCGCGTGTTGTCGAGCTGCGTGCGCTCGCTCGGTAAAGCTGCCGAGTTCGACGAAGCCGTGGGCACGTGAGCGCCTCGGTGTAGGCGAGTCTTCTGCTGCGTTGCGCGCGTATTGCCCGCACGTTCGCTGCGACCGATGCGGCCGCCTGACGGCGGAGTGACCGCACGAGACACGCCATTGTCCGTTGCCGCCACGAGCAGAACACGGCTTGTGAAGTGGTCGAGCTCCAGTAGAGTGCGCAGAGTATGGAGACTTATGGGATGCCGGCCGCGGGATTGAACGGGAGCTCGGTCGGTTCCTCGTTCAAGGCAAGCGACGGGGTGGAGATCCGCTACACGGTTTTCGGTGCTCCTCGCGGCATACCCGTCGTTCTCCATCACGGTTTCGCGGCTGACACCAAAACGAATTGGCTCGTGACGGGCCTCGTGTCGGCGCTCACGGATGCAGGGCACTGCGTCGTTTGCCTCGACGCGCGCGGACATGGGCAATCAGAAAAACCGCACGATCCCGCGCTCTACGGTGAGCATGCCATGGCGCGCGATCTCCGCGAGCTCTTCGATCGCCTGCGCGCGCCGAGTTACGACATGGTCGGCTACTCCATGGGCGCGATCGTCGCGCTGCTGGTTGCGACTACGGACACACGCGTGCGCCGACTCGTGCTGGGCGGCATCGGCGCTGGAGCCGTGGAGCTTGGCGGAGTGGACACTCGCGCGCTCTCCCCGGCAGCCGTGGTCAAGGCGCTCGAGACGGAGAATCCGGCCACCATCGCCGATCCATTGGCGCTACAATTTCGCGCCTTCGCCGATGCCATCGAAGCGGATCGCGCCGCGCTTGCCGCGCACGCTCAAGCCGTGCACGCAAGACCGATCGCGTTCGCTCAGATTGCCGCGCCAACCTTGCTCTTGGCGGGTGACGACGAACCGCTGGCGACGCGCCCGGAAGTGCTCGCGAACGCAATTGCGGGAGCCGAGCTACGGCGTCTCAGAGGAGATCACATGAGTGCGCTGTTCGATCCCGAGTTCAAGAAGGCGCTCGTCACGTTCCTGGCGTGAACGTCGCCAGCATGGCCCGCGTCAAGGCAACGTAAAGCGCTCGAGCACTGGCCAGGCGATGTTTGCATCACCGGCAGCATGACCGCCACCCGTAGCCGTACAGAGTGTCACCT
>DATHEN010000383.1:0-2313 GCA_035318565.1 Polyangiaceae bacterium | reverse complement strand
AAGCTGCTGACCCCTCCGGAAACGGCCGGCATTCTGCCCGGCATCACGCGCGCGCGGATCCTCGAGATCGCCGTCGAGCTCGGGCTCGAGGTGGAGTACCGCGCCCTGCCGCTCGCCGAGCTCGTCAAGGCCGACGAGGTGTTCATCTCGTCGACGATCCGGGAAATGCTCCCCGTGGTGGCCATCGACGAGCAGCGGATCGCGAGCGGCGCGCCGGGTCCGCTGACGACGCGCCTGCTCGAGGCGTTTCGCGCGCGCGTACGCGCGCCGAGCGCGGCTCAGCGGTAGGACAGATTCACGTCGTGCGTGAGCTGGGACTCGACTCCGGCAAACACGGTGAAATTGGGGCCCGTCGCGCAGCTCACGGTCTTGGAGTTGGCCGCGGCCGTGGCGACCTGACAGCCCGACGGCAACGCGCCTTCGTTGACGGTGCCGCTCGCGCTGGCTTGAACCGAGAAGTCGCTGCTGGCGGGCAAGGTCAGATTGACGTTGCCGCTCTTGGTGCGAATGTCGCCGCCCGCGCTGCCTGGAGCGATGCTGGCGATCGCTACCGTGACGTCGCCAATGCCCTCGCTCCGGACGTTGACTTTGTCGACGACGTTCAGCACGCGCACGTCGAATTGACAGACCACGTTGGTGTCCCGGATCGTGGGTTGGCCGGCGATGAGACAGTCTCCCGCTTTGTCGTTGGTGACCTCGAGCGCGTTCGCCTGAGCGACGAAGTCTACTTCGATCTCACCGTTGTCATTCTCGATGTGGATGAGATCGTCGAACTCGGGGGGTAGGTAGACGAGCATGTGCGCACCGAGGCTGCCCGCGCCATCGTCCTTGGTCACGGTGGCGTGCACGTTGCCGGAGCTGTCTTCGGCGAGAGCGATGTGCAGGTCGTTCTCGATGGCCTCTCGCGCTTCGTCCTCTTTGGTGTAGCCCTCGAAGGTAAATGGCTTGAAGCGCACCTGCACTTCACCGGCCACGCCGGTTTCCAGGCGGATTTCGCCGTTCAGGCCCTCGACGTAGAGCGCCCTGCCGGGCGAGTAGTTGACGGCCAAAGTCGTGGGTTCGCCTTCGTATTCCTTCAGTGTCTCGGCTGTGCAGCCGGCCAGGCCCGCAGCGGCCAGTGATACGAAAGCAAAAGCAGAAAAGCGGAAGTTAGAAGTCTTGCTCATGACGCGATTGTCCTTGAACGGATGGTACGCCGATTCGTTCCGAGGCTTCCTCGGGCGTTCGAAGTACACACCCAGCTTAGACCGATTATCAGCCAGCGCGATTCACGTTGTAGCGTGGCTGTAACCTCAAGCACGCGCGGCGGTGCGCAGGCGGAGCGCCAGGTCGATCTCTTGGGGTTCGCCCATGGGCAGGAGCAAGATCACGGAGGTGCCGGCGCCCGCCTCGCTCTCGATTTCGATGTCGCCGCCGTGTGCCTCGATGATGCGCTGTACGATCGGTAGGCCGAGCCCAGTGCCGCTCGGGCGCGTCGTGAAGAATGGATCCACCGCGCGCTCCAGGACCTCGGGTTCCATACCCTGACCCTGATCGCGGATTTCCACGCGCACACAGGGCGCGCCGTTCCAGTCCCCGCGTCGGATCTCGATCATGACGGTGCCGCCGCCCGGCATGGATTGCAGAGCATTCTCCACGAGGTTGTCGAACACGAGCCGGAAGAGTCCCGGATCGACCCACACCGTTTTCACGTCGGGGTCGTCGCTCATTGCCACGCTCACGACGTGCCCTTCGCGCGCCAGGCTCTCGGCGCGGTGCGCGAGCTCCACCAGCGAGACTGCCGAGCGCTGCACGGTGACGGGCCGCGCGAAACGCAGCAGGTCGGTGACGAGCCGGTTCAGGCGAGCCGCTTCTTCATCGACGATGTCGAGCAGCACCTTGCGGTCGTCTTCGCCCATGCCTGCGCGCCGCAAGCCGGCGACCGCGTTGACGATCACCGCCAGCGGATTTCGGACCTCGTGTGCGATGGCCGCAGCGAGCTCGCCCACCGTGGCAAGCTGCTGTTTGCTGGTGAGCTCGTCCTGGACCTGGCGGAGCTCGTCGTGGGAATGCCGGAGCTCCTCGGTGGCGGTCCTCAAGCTGGATGTGGTGAGCTCGAGCTGGCCGGCCGCCGCCTGGTAGCGGAAGAGCAGCGTGCTCGCGACGCCGAACGCGTACAGTGAAAAAGCGTGGGGTGTCAGGTACAAGTTGTGCGAAAGCTTGCTCGTGACCAGGAGCACGTCGTTCAAGCAGGCGACGCTGACGAAGCCTGCACCGATCAGCGAGCTGAGCGCTTCGCGTTTTCCGCTGCGATATGCGCGAAACATCAGGATT
>DATHEN010000382.1:0-3170 GCA_035318565.1 Polyangiaceae bacterium | reverse complement strand
ACGAGCCGGCCGCGACCAGCGCCTGGGTTTGGCGCTCGCGCTGCCCGCGGCAATAACCATGCTGATCGTGGTCGCCTATCCGCTCGCGAACGCCGTGTGGCTGTCACTCTTCAGCTACCGCATCACCGATCCGGCCGCGCGACGCTTCGTGGGCCTGGCCAACTACCGTGTCGTGCTCGGCGATCCGCTCTGGTGGAATGACGTCGGCACCACCCTGCTGCTCACCGTTTGCACGGTCGCCGTGGAGCTCGTGCTGGGGTTTTCGTTCGCGATGGTCATGCATCGCATCGCGGTCGGGCAGCGGGTCGTGCGCACGGCCCTCTTGATTCCTTATGGAATCGTCACCGTCGTGTCCGCGTTCGCGTGGCGCTACGCGTTCGCGCTGGACTCGGGCTTCGTGAACTCGTGGCTCGGCCTCGAGAGCTTTTCGTGGTTCGGACAGCGCTGGTCGTCCCTGTTCGTGATCGGCCTGTGCGAGATCTGGAAAACGACACCATTCATGTCGCTGCTGCTCCTCGCAGGCCTGACACAGGTCCCCGAAGAGCTGCAAGAAGCTGCCAAAGTCGACGGCGCCAGCGCCTTTCAGCGGCTCTTCAAGGTCACCCTGCCGAACATGAAAGCCGCCATTCTGGTGGCCGTGCTGTTTCGTGTGCTCGACGCGTATCGGATCTTCGACAGCGTGTTCGTGATGACGAACGGCGCGCAAGGCACCGAGACGGTGTCGTTCTTGGCCTATCGCCAGATGATCAGCCGGACCGCGCTCGGTCTCGGCTCCGCCGTTTCGGTGCTCCTATTCTTGACGGTGTTACTGATCGCCGTTTCCTTCATGCGCGGCTTCAAGCTGGACCTCGCACGCTTTCGCGGAGATCGCCCATGAAGAAGCGCTCCGAGCTCGCCTGGACCGCCGCCGGGGCGCTCATCGTCGGCTACACGCTGTTGCCGGTCGCGTGGATCGTGTCACTGTCTCTGAAGAGTGGCGACGACATTCACAATCGCGCGTTTTTGCCGAGCGTGTGGACGCTCGACAACTACCGCAGCGTATTTCGCACGGACCTGTTCGTGACCGCGCTCCGAAACTCGCTGGTCGTGTCGTTGTCGGCCACGCTCATCTCGGTCACGCTGGCCACGCTCGCCGCATACGCCATCGCTCGGCTCGAATTCCGCGGCAAGAAGCTGGTGCTCTCGATGGCGCTCGCGATTGCCACTTTCCCGACCGTGTCGCTCGTGGGACCCCTGTTCGAGATCTGGCGCCACCTCGGGCTGTATGACACGTGGCTCGGCTTGATTCTGCCTTACACGTCGTTCGCGCTTCCGCTCAGCATCTGGACGCTGTCCGCATTCTTTCGCGAGATCCCCTGGGAAATGGAGCAGGCAGCGCAAATCGACGGTGCCACGCGCTGGCAAGCCTTCCGCAAAATTATCGTACCCCTCGCCGCGCCCGGCGTATTCACGGCGGCCATTCTCACGTTTCTCTTCGCCTGGAACGATTTCCTGTTCGGCATTTCACTGACTTCGACCGATCGCGCGCGCCCCGTGCCGGCCGCGCTGGCGTTTTTCACGGGCGCCTCGCAGTTCCAGCAGCCGACGGCGGCCATCTCGGCGGCCGCCGTGGTGGTGACGATTCCCGTCGTCGTTTTGACGCTGCTCTTCCAGCGCAAGATCGTGGCCGGGCTCACCGCGGGCGCGGTAAAGGGCTGAGGAACAGCTTGGCCGCGATCAACCTGCACGACCTGATGAAACGTTACCCGGACGGTTACGCGGCCGTGCGTGGCGTGAGCCTCGACATCGCAGATGGCGAGTTCGTGACTCTCGTCGGGCCATCGGGCTGCGGCAAGTCGACGCTGCTGCGCATGATAGTGGGTCTGGAAGACATCACGTCCGGCGAGCTTCGCATCGGCGGCGAGCGCATGAACGACAAAGCGCCGCGCGACCGCAATCTGGCCATGGTGTTCCAGAACTACGCTCTTTACCCGCACCTGACGGTCTTCGAAAACATCGCCTTTCCGCTGCGCGTGCGCGAGCGCCTCGATGAAACGGCGCTCCGTCAGAAGGTCGAAAATGTCGCACGCAGGCTCGACTTGCTCGAGCACCTCCAGCGCAAACCCAGTCAGCTCTCCGGAGGTCAGCGGCAGCGAGCCGCCATGGGCCGCGCCATCGTGCGTGAACCGAACGCGTTTCTGTTCGACGAGCCGCTCTCGAACTTGGATGCCAAGCTGCGAGCTCAGATGCGCATCGAAATCTCGCGTTTGCAGCGCCAACTCGGGGTCACGACGGTATACGTGACCCATGATCAAACCGAGGCGTTGACCCTCGGCGATCGAGTAGCCGTGCTGAACCGCGGCTTTCTCGAGCAGGTGGCGGATCCGCGCGAGCTCTATGACAGACCGGCGAGCTCGTTCGTTGCGGGTTTCATCGGTTCGCCCGCCATGAACTTCGTACCGGCGCGCCTGGATGGCACCACGCTGGCGCTCCCTTTCACCAGCGTCGCCCTGTCCGCCGCCGCACGAGCGCAGGTGGCCGGCCGCGAGCTCCTCATAGCGGGCATTCGACCGGAGCACTTCGAGCTCGCCGCCCTGCTCGACGCGACCGAACGTGCGCAGGGCGTCACGTTCCGCGCCGAAGTCGGTGCCGTCGAATGGCTCGGCAACCAACAATTCGCTTACCTTCCGTACGCACCTCCGGCGGAGCTCGAGCGTCAGCTCGCGGCGCGCACGCGCGAGCTCGACACCGATTCCGAGAGCTCGCAGCTCATCGTGTCCATTGACGCAGCCAGCCGGCTGCGAGCCGGAGAATCCGCGGATTTTTGGTTTCCCGAAGCACGCATTCACCTGTTCGACCCGGAGAGCGGCGCAAACCTGACTCGCGGTGCCCCAGAGCGCTGATCTGAAAGAGGTCCGTAGCATCTAGGTGACGCGCACGAAGGCTCGACCCGCTTCTGATCCGAGCTAACCTCGGGCGCCTTGGCCACGGATGCACTGATCGCGCTCGTCGTCCTCGCCGTGGGGCGAGATGTCTTTGCGAATGCGTCACGGCGGGGCGAGGTGTCTCGTGATCTGGGAGAATCACGCAAGGACGCGCTGCACGCGGTGGTTGCCCGCACGCCGAAGCCGCGAAACGCGACACCGTTCAGTTGCGGAATAGAGCTCACCGTCCGAGCACGACATCTGGGG
>DATHEN010000381.1:0-2950 GCA_035318565.1 Polyangiaceae bacterium | reverse complement strand
AGTCGCGCGCAGGTGTGATACGCGCCAATGACGATTTCTTCGACGAAAGCGCCCACTCCGACATCACCCGCCGACGAGGGCAGCTCGTTGTCGCCGATGTCATGGCGATGGCCGTAGCCGAGCTGCCCGGAGTAGTTCGGTCCCCAGCAGCGCGCTCGCCCTCCCTCGAGGAGCGCGCAGGTATGATGTCCACTTGCGCTGATGCGCAACACGGGCTCACCCACGGGCACGTCACCGGCGGACGAAGGCGGCACGTTGCGCTGCTGGTTGCTGCCGTAACCGAGTTGCCCGTACCACGGCGAGCCCCAACAGCGGACACGGCCGCCGGAGAGAAGCGCACACGTGTGCTGCAAGCCGGCCGACACCTGCACGGCACTGCCTCCAATCTGCACATTCCCCCGGCTGTTCGGCAAATGGAGCCAATAAGGTGGGTGGAGACCTTCGTAGCCAAGTACGTCGTCTCTGGCGTCACCCCAACAGCGCACGTTGCCACTCGCGAGCAGCGCGCAGCTGTGGTCGCCGCTACCCGTAGACAGCGCCGTGAGCGGGTCCGGAGCAGCGCCAGCGCCGGCGATTGGAAGCGAAGCGACGGCCGTCGCGCCGCGCTCTTGCCGCCGATACTTCACATCGATGCGCTGGCTCACACTCGCGAGCTCCGTCGGCGCAAAGCGGACTTCCAGCGAGCATTGGCCGGATCCTGGGGGCAAGAGCGAGTCTGTGAGACAGCTTCCACCCGTGAATGCGAACGGTGCGCTCAGGCCGAGAGCGGCGCCCGTTACGTCGGTCAGCAGTACGGCTTCCGGCAACCGGTTCTGCACCCAAAACTGTTTCGTCGCGACGGAGCCAATGGATAGCGCCCCGAATGGAAATGGGTTGTCGGCGAACGTTCCAGCGTCGAAAATGCGCGGGGGCCTCGACACCGTAATCGCCACGGGCAAAAGCGGCTGGCTTTCTAGAATCTTACTGACGGGCTGGGCAGCGGTCCCGTCCGCCCAGCGATATGCGACGTAAAGATCATCTAGAACGAATTGCCAGTCCTTTGCCGGCTCATTCGGCGCATAGGTGATCTCGAGTGTGCACGTGCCCCCACCAGCGGCGACTAAGGACCCAAGCGAGCAAGTACCCCCGCTGATACTGAACTCGGAATCGCGCGGCTCGATGGTGAAGCGTTCGAGTATTGCAGCCTGGTTCTGATAATTTCTAAGCGTCGCGGTCTGGACATACGTTTGGCCAATGAACGTCGTCCCGAACGAGTACACCTCTTCGATCCGAAGGCCGGGGTTGTAGCCGTTCGCGACATGGCCCGCCGCTACGGCGAATGCGCCGCACGTCCACGCCGCTGTTCGCCCAGTTGTACAAGAGCGTGAACCTGTCCTCGTACGAACGCACCTCCGTAGGTGAAAAACTCAAGATCAGGGTGCACGTGCCGCCGTTGGCGCGCACTGTACCGCCGCTCACGCACGTGCCGCCCACCAAAGAGAACGGCGCCGCAAGCTCGAGACCCTCCGTAGTGACGGTGCCGAGGAGGGCGTCCGCCCTGCCCGAATTCGTGACGGTGTAAGTGAGCGTTGGGTTGACGCCCAGCACCGTTGGCCCGAAGTGAGCGTACCCCGGGGCGATCGAGAGCTTCGCGTCCGTGCATTGCACCGCTAGGAGGCAGCTCGCGACGACCGTTACGGCCAGCCGCACGCCGAGCTGGATACGATAAGACGATGGATTGGCCACTCACATCTCCGCGGGTCGGGTCTCGGTACCAGCTCACAGACTGACAGCGGGCGCCGGCGGGACGAACGTGAGTGGAACGCGCGCTACCCGTTCACTCGCAGCGGACGCGTCGAAGCGCGCCGCCAGCGCGGCTTTCAAGATGCACGTGATGGTCGCGTCGTCCAAGAAGCCGACGCGGTGTCCCTTCACGCTGCCTACGGAGCCGTCTGCAGCAATGCGCATCGTGACGAGAACGCGGCCGACGATTGAAGGATCCTTGGTGAGCCCTCGGTCGTAACAAGCTTTGAACGACGGCGCGAGCGCCGCGAGTACTCGGCTCGAGTTCGGTACGTCGCTTCTCTTGCTGCGCGCCGCGGCCGCGCGGGTTTCGGCGGCTGCAGGGCTACGCGGATCGGGACATGCCTCCGGCAAACACAGGTCGGATTCCGGTAAACCCACCCACAGCGCAGCCGCTGCCTCCTTGTTGCCGAGCGCTCGCAATGTTGCCTCGCGCACTCCGAACAGCGCGCCGTAAAGCGGATCGGCGCGGCCCCGGCTCACCTCGACGGCGGCCATGCTCTCGCCGAGCACCGACTCCGCGCGATGGAGCTCGCCGCGCTTGTTGAAGAGTGCAGCCAACACGAGGGCGAGATCGACGCGCTCGCCGAGCCGCGCCGGGAACGCGCTTTCGATCTGGTACGCACGCCGGACTGCCGCGATGGCCGCGTCAGCCTTGCCCGTACAGCTCAGCGCCTCCGCCAGCGCGCGCAACGGAGCGGCCAGCGACGGATGATCGGGACCAAAGTGCATTTCTCGAAGGTGGACCGTCTCTTCATAGGCGGACGCTGCCGGCTCGCACGCTTTGCGGTTCAATTGAACGTGACCGACGAGCTCCGACGCGGCTGCCGCACGCACGTCCCCGGAAGCGGCGAGCAGCTCGTGCGCGCGATTCGCTTTGGTGAACGCCGCGTCCAGATGTCCAGACTGATAGTCCTTGAAAGCGGATTCGAGCAGCGTTGCGCCGCGCGGCGTGGAGGTGCCCGGCTTCGAAGCCGCGGAAGGCGGAGGCGGCGCCCTGCCCACATCCGTCCGGCGTGCCGCTGTCGGCTGTGACGCGCAGGCGCTCTGGACGAGCATGCACGCGACGAGGCTTCGTGACCAGCGCATGGCTGCTGCTTCAGCTACCGCAAGACGGAGAGCGACGCCAAGTAAAGTCAGCGAAGCGCCTTCCAGCGCTGCCATGCGC
>DATHEN010000380.1:0-12758 GCA_035318565.1 Polyangiaceae bacterium | reverse complement strand
AAGCGCAGTCAGCGCCTGGTTGATGAGTACTGTCGTCGGGTCCAGTGAGCGCAGCTGCGACGTCGGCGCGCCGCGATTGCGTTGCTGAAGAACGCGTGTTTTCTCCGCTCCGGTCACCGTCGACATCCTGATCGTCAGCGAGTCACCAATCCGTGTAATCTGCTGGTCGGTTACGGCCGCGAGCTTCAATTCTAGCTCGAGCTCCGCCTTGTCCACTTTTGTGGCCGCACCGGCGTAGAGCAGCATGGCGTCGCGAGTTCGGCCACCACTCAGGACGTGACTTTCCGACCGGCAACTGAGCTCGCGCAGCTGCGCGCTAGCGTTGGCCGTCGGCAAGAGCGCATAACGTGCGTTACTGAGCTTCTCTTCGGGGTCCCATACGATCACGTCCGCCGAGCCGCCCTCGGGATCTCGAACCGTGCACAGCACGCGTGTGATCGGCGTCCCATCGAGGACGAGACGATAGACATCGCGTTTCAGCGTGTAGTGTTTCTCCTGCGCCCGTGCAGGAGCCGCCAGGCAGACCACAGCCGCAAGCAACGTAAGCGAGAACGCGCGAGCGAAGATCATAACTTTGCAAGCTCCTTCTGAATCCACCGCTGATGCGCTGAAAGACGCACGTATACGCCGCCATCACCGCAAGGCAGAACGGCACCGGCCACCGTTCGCGACGTAATCGCAACGACAGCCCAACCGCTGCCGTCCCGCGCGAGCACCGCTCCTCCGCTGTCGCCCACGCAGGTGTCCGCGACCTGAGCGCGAGTGAGCACCATCTCGTGTTCCGGCATGCAGCCGATGCGTGCCGCGACCTCTCGGCTGCAGCCCCAATCGCGTCGGCGCAAACGTGCGTCGAAGTACGAACGCGATCCCGCTCCTGATCGACAGTCGGCATCAATGCAGCCAAACCCCACCACGCGAACCCTCGCCGGAGGATCGGCCGCGAAGCGTATCCGGGAGGGCGCTACCGGCGCTTCGCGGTCCAGCACCAGTAAAGCAAGATCAATGGCCCCATTGGGCGCGCCGATTGCCTGAACGACGCGCCGCTGCGCCTGCACGTGACTCACGCTCGGCCCAAACGCGGCCCGTTCGACACCGCGGCAATGCCGCGCGGTGAGCACGGCTCGCGCATGAACCAGGACGCCGGAGCAGGCAAACCCTCGAGGATTGATCAAGGCCACGATCGCAGCGTGTTGCGCCTGCTGCGCGTCAACTGACGTTGAGGGGCGGCGTGGCCTCCTGCTGCCGTCTCGTGTGCGCTGGGGCGCGTTCGCCGGCGCTGCAGCCGGATCCAAAGTACGCCGCACGGGTGCAGCGAACACGGGTGCCGCGTCATGCACGATGAATCCCATCGCGAGTACTCGTACGGCAGCCCTGGCGGCCCAAGTACGGTAGCGACTCCGACGAGACGCTTTTGCGTCTCCGGCAAGCAGTCGTTTAGCGAACGTCGTCATTCAGACAAGCGGTCGGCGTGCCAACGGGTTTCGCGCACGCATCGTGTCCCCTCCCAGAATCTTCCCCGAGCCCGAAAAACATCACACAACGGGCGCTCCTCAACAAGGGAAATCGCGCGAGCTCTGACATTGACGCGGCGTCAGAACAACCGCTTCCGCTCGAGCTCCTTGGTGACTCGCGGACACGAGCAATTCGCATCACCGCCGCCCGCCCCTCGCCGTCTGCAGCTCGATGAAGCCATCCTTTACGCGCTACGCAACTGGCGCTCCTCACGTCGCGCGAGATGCCCTGCCTCTCGGCGAGGCGCTACGCTGATGCCGGCCGTCAGCGTCGCCGCTTCAACGCGGCGCCCGCTGCGGCTCCGGCAACAATCAAATCGATGATGCGCTCCAGGTGCGCGTCATCGAGCGCTTCCGCTCGCCAGAACAGCCGCGAGTGCACAGCGCCGACCAAAGTTTCGGTTAGCAAGATCGTATCGGTCCCGGCCGGGAGCTCACCCCGCGCGATCGCACGTGTGAAGACCGAGCGCGCGATGGCCGGTCGCTCCCGCCTCAGCTCGGCCAACACTGCGCTGAGTTCGGGATCCGAGGCACCCAGGAGCACCGCACGCGCCAGGCTGCGTCCCTGTGGCGTGCTCAGCTTTGCGACCCGCCACCGCAAAATCGCGCCCACATCCTCGCGCAGAGAACCGAGATCCGGCGCGGGGGGGTCCTCGTTCTTCACGTGATGGAGGGCGGCCTTCAAGAGCTCGCCCTTGGTGGGCCAGCGCCGGTAGAGCGTGGTCTTGTTCACACGCGCGCGCGCGGCGACTTCTTCGAACGACAGTCCGGCGTATCCGCGCTCCGCGAACACTTCCAGCGCGGCTACGAGGCTTACCCGCACCACACGCTCGCTGCGCCCGCCAGGTCGGCTTCGCCTCACTGAAACGTTCACACTGGACTCACCTTTCACTGCCTGAATTCCGCCAAATCGCAACAAGTCGTTGCTTTTGCGGGGCGCCGAGCTATCTATTGCAACTAGTAGTTGCTTTAGTCAAGGCACCCGCATGAGCGCCCCAATCGAGACGAATGCTCCGAACACAACGGAGGCCACGCCGAAATCCGGCCGCCGCCCCCGAATTTTGCTGATCGCCGGCGTTACGCTGGCCGCAGCGCTGGCCGGCTCAGGCTGGTGGCTTGCCCAGCGCGGCATCGAAACCACGGAGGATGCACAGATCGACGCGGACGTCGTGCCAGTGCCGGCTCGCGCAGGCGGAACGGTGCTGGGCATTCACTTCACGGACAATCAACGTGTGCCGGCCGGAGCCCTGCTCGTGGAGCTCGATCCAGCACCGGCCGAAGCAAAGCTCGCGCAGGCCGAAGCAGAGCTCGCCGCGGCCGAGGCTTCAGCACGCGCTGCCGAGGCTACCGCCGCGCTCGCGGACACGAACGCCAAGGCAGGTAAACAGATCGCACGCGCTTCGCTGAACGGCGCCTCGATCGCCGTGACGGCAACTGGCGAGCAGATCGCCGAGGCCGAGGCCGCGCTTCGCGCAGCAAAAACGCTACGTGAAAAGGCGCGGCTGGACCTCGAACGAGCTCAGGCTCTGGCCACGAGCGGTTCCATCGCCTCTGCCACTCTGGATGCGGCACGCGCGGCGTTCGACACGGCGGACGCCAGCGTCACCCAATCTGCCGCGCACATCAGCGCGCTGCACGCTTCGACTTCACAGGCGAAGGCGCGCGTTGGAGAAGCCGCTGCACGCCTCGGCCAAGCCGACGACGTCGAAACGCAGATCGCCGAGGCCAAGGCAAAAGCGGCCGCCGCGGCTGCTCGCGTTGCCACGGCCGTCGCCGCGCGCGACCTCGCTCGCCTCGAGCTCTCTTATACGAAGATCTTCGCGCCCCGTGCCGGCATCGCCAGCAAACGTAGCGTCGCCATTGGGCAGCTCGCCGCCACGGGGCAGACGCTATTGATGCTGGTGCCGACGGACAGCGTCTGGGTCACCGGCAACTTCAAAGAAACCCAGCTCGCGCACATGCATGCCGGGCAACCAGCGCACTTCACCATCGACGCCTACGCGGGCCAGGAGCTCCACGGGATCGTCGAGAGCTTCTCCGGCGCCACCGGTGCCCGCTTTGCGCTCCTGCCCCCGGACAACGCCACCGGCAACTTCACGAAGGTGGTGCAGCGCGTGCCCGTTCGCATCAAAATCACCGAGTTTCCGCAGAACCTGGTGCTCAGACCCGGGCTGTCCGTCGAGCTCTCGGTCGATACGAAGAGCTGAGTATGTCGCACGCGACCCCATCCGGAGGGGCTCTGCCGCTCGCCAAAAGCCGGCGCTGGCTCATCGCGATCAGTGTGGCGCTCGGCGCGCTACTCGAAATCGTGGATATCTCCATCGTCAACGTGGCGCTCACCGAGATGCAGGCGTCACTCGGCGCCACGCTCGGTGAAATCGGTTGGGTGGTCACCGGTTACGCCATCGCCAACGTCATCATCCTGCCGCTCTCCGCCTGGCTCGGTGATCGTTTCGGAAAGAAGCGCTTCTTCGTGTTCTCGCTCGTCGCATTCGTGGCCGCCTCGCTGCTGTGCGGGTTTGCGCATTCGCTCGGCATGTTGATCGTGGCGCGCGTTCTGCAAGGACTGTTCGGCGGCGGCCTGCTCGCCAAAGCGCAGTCGATTTTGTTCGAAACGTTTCCGAAGGAGGAACAAGCCGCGGCGCAAGCCTTGTTCGGCGTCGTGGCCATAGCCGGTCCTGCGATCGGACCGACGCTCGGGGGTTACATCGTCACGAATCTGGATTGGCGCTGGATCTTTTTCATCAATTTGCCGCTCGGCATCCTGGCCGTACTGATGGCGAGCGCATTTCTGGTTCCAGATGGCGAGCGGCACGAGCCGGCCGCCGGCGTAGATTGGTTTTCGCTCTTGCTGCTCGCGCTCGGTCTCGGATCGCTTCAAACCGTGCTCGAGGAAGGCTACTCGGAGTCGTGGTTCGACTCGCAGTTCATCTGTCTCATGGGCGCGCTGGCCGCCGTGTGTTTGGTCGTGTTCGTCACGCGACAGCTGCGAATCCGGAACCCCGTCGTGGACTTGCACGTGCTCCGCCATCGATCGCTCTGGGCCGGCTGCATGGTTTCGGCAGTGATCGGCATGGGCCTCTACGGCGCGCTGTTCGCCGTGCCGATTTTCGCTCAAAGCATGCTGCACTTCACCGCACAGCAAACGGGCATGCTCCTCTTGCCCGGCGCGCTCGCTTCCGCTTTCACGATGCCGTTCGTCGCAAGACTGCTGCACCGCTTCGACGCGCGTCTGCTAATCGCTTGCGGAGCGCTCCTCATCATCTATTCGATGCACCTGCTCTCGAACCTGAATCCGCAAACCAGCAGCGACGATCTATTCTGGCCACTGATCATCCGCGGTGTCGGCGCGGTCCTGATGTTTCTACCGATGAGCATGGCCGCGCTGGGCAACGTCCCGGTACGCGAAATCGCCAGCGCAACCGGCATGTACAACCTCACGCGCCAGCTCGGCGGCTCGATCGGCATCGCGATCCTCACCACGCTGCTCGCCTCGCGCGAAGCGTTTCATCGATCGGTGCTGGTCGAAAAGCTGGGCGTCTCGGACCTGACCACGCTCGAACGGCTGCACGCCCTGATCGCGGGGTTCGTCGCACGCGGCATCGATCCCGCCGAAGCCAGGAACAAAGCGCTCGCGTTACTGGACGCGGCCGTCAACGCGCAGGCCGCAGTCATCTCTTTCGGCGATACGTTCTGGATCATCGCCGCAGTCTTCGTGTGCACGCTGCCGCTCCTACTCTTGCTCGGCAAAGGCCGCCCGAGCGCCTCGGCAGCTGCCTCGCATTGACGCCGCGCGTGGGATCCGCCCCACCTCCGGCTGAATGCGGCCGGCCCGCTGCTCGCCGCGAAGCGAGCCCCTCTCTATTCGTGTTTTTGAGTACGTACACTGACAAGCAGCGGCTCGGGCGTGGGGACGTCAGCCCGCCCAACGGATGGTGATAGCCGCCGTCAATTTCAACGACCAGCCCGAGCTCGCTCGCGAAGAAATCGGCGATGTAACGAGCGAGCACGACTTGCCGCCAAAACCGCACGCCGAAACGACCACCGCGAATGGCGCGCCACAGCACCGCTTCAGACGACGCGGGCGCGAGTCACATCTCGTGCGCTCACTCCGCGAGAACCGCTTGCCGATCTGCCGATCTGCCGCATGGTGGCTACGGTTATTGCGCATGAGTGCCTACTCTGCCGGGTTACGACCGGCGCAGCTCTCCCACAGGGCAGAGCCCGTGACACGGCTGCCCAATCTGGCAGTCAGCGCGAAAAAGAGACTGGGAGGGGGCAACCGCACATCGACAAACTCCCACTCCGTCACGAATGGGCGTTAAGTTCACGCGCATGCTCAAATCGAATGGGTGGTTCGGGGCGCTGCTCATGACGGGGGTCGCAGCGTGCAGCGGACACGGGATGACTGGTGCAGGCGGCGCAGGCGGTGCAGGCGGTGCAGGCGGTGCACCAGACGTTTGCAAGAACTCTCAGGACGTTGCACCAGGCATGCTCTGCGTGCGCGGCACCATGACCACGGATGCCAACAACAACGCCATGGAAGTTCTGAAAGTGGGAGATCCGTTGAAGCTCCAGGTGGTCCCGCGCGGTTGCTGGTCGAGCGCGTGTACGTTGACGGAGCTAGCCACTTGTTCGATCCACGGTGCTGGGCCCTTCGTGGCAGAGGCAAAATTCTGTATCGGCAGTAACGGCGTTTGTTCCCTCCCAGACTGCAGCGGCGCGCGCCACGCAATCTGTGAAGCGCCCACTCGGCTAATCGCGGGTCAGCACACAGTAACTTTGGGGCAACTGAATATCGGATTTACGGTGCCCGGCACATTACCTGCGTTCGGTCTGTGCACAGGCAGCCCGTTCTAGAGCGCGTATCGACAGTTTGTGCCAACATCGCCGTGTGCCAACATGGCCCTTCTCGGGCAACCGCTAACCCCAAGATGTCTCGGTGCCGACCGACGATTCGAAGCTTGAACCTTCGCGAAGCTCCGCGGTGAGAGAGCAGAGCGGGCTCGAGGCGGTCAAATCGTCGACTGCCGCGGCTGACAGAGCCTTGGGGGTGCGCGCGATCGTTGTCTACAAGATTGCCAAGGCGTGCGTCGAGCTGGGGCTGTTTCTGGTCCTGGCGGCGCTCTGGCCGTTCGGTTTGGCCGAGCACTTATCTGGTTTCGCTCGAGGGCTGACTGAACACGGCAATCACGCGTGGAGTCTCGCGCTAGCCCGGTGGGTGCAAGCTGCCGTAAGCGCGCACGGCATCGAGCTAGCAATGTGCGCGCTGATGTTCGACGGTGTACTGACGGGTGTCGAAGCCTGGGCGCTCGCTAGCGGTCGCTGGTGGGGCCCCTGGTTGGTCGTGGTTTCGACAGCGTCGCTGCTGCCGTTCGAAGTGTACGAGTTCGTGCGTCAGCCGCGCGCGTCACGCATCGCGCTGTTCGCCGTGAATCTCGCAATCGTGGTTTATCTCAGCGGGCACGCCTGGCGCGCTCATCGGCCCGATGTCAGAAGCGCGCGTGGCGATTGACGGCACCCTTGGCTCGACCCTGGGCGGGTTGATGGCGCTTGGCCTCGACTTGCTGCCGACAGTCATCAGTTTCTCGGGCGAGGTTCCACAGGCTATCTCGCGAAATCATGAAACTTTTCGGATCAATCAGGGTTTGGCATGGCCTTTTCATGGGACGCCGGCATGTTCAACGTGAGACTCGGAGTCGCCTCACTATTGCTCATGCCAGCTTTAGGGAGCAGCGATATTACTCATGTCGCAATCAGCCAGCCTTGCAAGCCTGGATTGATGGCGCGAGCCGACGTGCGGCCACGGAGCTTGCCGATCAGCGCGGAGCCACCGAAGCAATCACCACTCGAAGCGCTGACCCTCGCTCTCGAGCAACGCGGGTGCGCAGCCGTAGAGCACCGCACACCGCTGCGCAAGATCGACTCGGCGGTCGCGCACGCCGCTCAGACTCTGTTGGATCTACCGATGGGCGCAGGCCGGATGATGTCGGTGAATGGCCGAGAGCTGTTGTTCTGCCTCGAGCTTCACTACCACGAGCCCGGCTTCGAACGTGGCCCTGACGGTTGGCACAAGGGAGTGACAGTCTACTTTACGACGTAGATCGACAGGGCGAGGCGTGGAGTTAATCGGCTCTCCCGGACAAGTTCGTAGGGACTATGCGCGCCGTAATGCGTTCGCGATGATGGAAGCCGTCCTGCTGCTGTCGACGATCGTGCGGAAGGCTCGGTTTTCTCCTGGCGCCCGTGGAACAGTGCGGGCGTGAGAACGCCTGATTCGTGTCGAGCATTCGGCCATCTGCCCGCGACTCAGAGGCTCAGCGACGCGCACGGCAAGGGAATGCAGCGCGGGCCGTTGTCGCTCTCGTAGCAAGCGTAGCAAGCTTCACAACACATGGAGCCACACATCTCGCGACCATCGCTGCATAGGCCAGCGTCGCCCAGCGGAGGGCCATCGTCGTGATCGAGTGGTGCATCCGCCTCGGTCGCTGCCGAATCCCGCACCCCGGTTCCCCCGTTCGAGACGTCGGCAGTGGCTCCAGCGTCGCCTCCGCTACCGCGTTCCGCACTGGAATCGGAGACTGGACGCGCGTCCGCAAGATCGCGATCATCAGTCGGGTCCGTGCCGCAGCCACCGCTGACCAGCAATGCAATGCCGAAAGCAGCGTGCCGTGTTTTCATCTGACGATTTTGTCAGGTTAGCGCACGAATCGCTGAAAAGGCGAGCGCTCGGGTTCAGAAGAAGCATCCCAGCGCAGCCCGGAGCAGTAGGCCCCGGCTGAGCGACGCGCTCGTGGGGCGGTAGCGCTTATCGCCAACCCCGGCGCGCGCGCAGGGGACTGAGGAGCATTGGAGAACGAGCAAAAGCGAAACGAAAAGTGCCGAATAGGAGCTTTGAAACGGGCTGTGCGGCGGCTGGGGGCGGGATGAGGTCGCGACCTGAAGCGTCGCGGGTGCAGGGGGTCGTGGAAGTTCTCGAAAGCGCGACCGTGCTCGAGGTAACGGCGGCCATGTATGCGTTTGGCAGCTGCGAAGCGCGCGCCAATCATCGGTCGAATCGAATTAGAGAACCCTCGCGGGACGCTCGCTTCGACCGAGTCGGCCGGTCATCCACCTACCAGAAGAACTGAGCGTGCCGCGGCGACGGCAACACGGCTTGAACGTAGCGGCCAATGACCAACGAACATGCCGTCAAGTCGCCAAGTCCAAGGCGCCGGCATTGGACTCACTTGCTGCTTCCAGGTACTACGGGGCGGTGACACGTATCGTGCAAGGCGTCGCCGTTCCTTCGATATTCTATGGCACGGCGTGGAAGGAGGAGCGGACAGCCGAGCTCACCCAGCTGGCGCTCGAGGCCGGCTTTTCTGCCATCGACACCGCGAACCAGCGCAAGCACTACTTCGAGGCTGCGGTCGGGCAGGCGGTCGCTCGGAGCCGCACCGCGCGGAGCGAGCTCTTCTTGCAGAGCAAGTTCACGTACGTGCGCGGACAGGACCACCGTCTGCCCTACGATCCCAAGGCGCCCTTCGCCGAGCAGGTCAGGCAGTCCCTTGCCTCGTCGCTGGAACACCTCGGCACCGACTATCTCGATTCGTACATCCTTCACGGTCCGGCGTCGCACGGCAGGCTCGTTGACGCCGACTGGGAAGTCTGGTCGGCGATGGAAGAGCTGCAGCGCGCCAACAAGGTCCGGCTTCTCGGTGTCAGCAACGTCGAGCTAGAGCAGCTCAGGGCGTTGTGCGAAAAAGCGCGGCCAGCCTTCGTCCAGAACCGTTGCTATGCGAGCCACGGCTGGGACCGCGAGGTGCGTGAGTTCTGCCGCGACAACGACGTCGTGTATCAGGGGTTCTCGCTGCTCACCGCCAACCGCGCGCAGCTCACGGCGCCGCCCGTGACCCGCGCCGCGGCTCGCACCGGTCGCACCGCCGCACAGGTGATCTTCGCGTTCGCAAAGCAAGTGGGCATGATTCCGCTGACGGGAACGTCCGATCCGACGCACATGAAGCAAGATCTGGAACGATTCGAGCTTCGCGACGACGAAGTCACGGCGATCGAGCGCATCTGCGGGTGACGTTGAATCTCATCGCACTCCCCCGAAGCGCGCACTTCTCGGCTATATTGCTGCACATGGATCGACGGAGCGCGCTCCTGTGCATGGCGCTGACGCCCTTCGTAACGGAGGCGCGTGCGGGAGAAGCTGCCATCGATCCCTGGCGCGCGCGGGTACTCGTTGGTCCTGACGGGAAGAGCACCTCTCTCATCGAGCACGCTCGGAGCGGGCGGCTCGTCGTCGTGACGATGAAGGGACACTGGTGCGGAGTTTGTCTGGGGCAGCTCGCGCGTTTCTCGGCACTGCGAGCCCGTCTGGAGAAGCTCAATGCGCGCGTGGTCGGGCTCAACGCCGACCCGCATCGGGCCAACGCCGAGGCCGCCAAACTCGTCGGAATTCCGCTGCCCATACTGAGCGACTCGCGGCACCCTGTCCTCGAAGCACTCGGTCTATGGCTGGCCGAAGCGGAGCAACCCATGCCGGGCATCGTCGTGTTCGATGAGTGTGGGCGGGAGCGCGGTCGCCTCGTTGGGCGGAGTCCGGGTCAACGCGATGAGAACGCGGTCATCGCGTTGCTCCAGAAGATCGCAGCCACGCCGCCCAAGTGCCAGGCGCAGCCGAACGCTTAAGGTAACGGACACGCGTCCGACGCCGCCGCGAGCGGCGCGAGGCACGTCACCGAGAATGCGATCTCGTCGTCCGCAGCGCCCGCGTAGCGATCGATGAACACCGATTGCGGATACCCCCACACCGGATCGTACTTCGCCGTAAACGCATCCGGCTTCGCCGCAAGCGCGGTGCGCAGCTCCGCGAACAAGTCGTCCACCGTTATCCAGCGCCGTTCCGGCGCCTCCACCCCGCCCGCGAAGCGCGCTGAAACCACCTCGTCGTCGCGAACCACGACCCGCACCTGCTGCCCGTCCACCGCCAAGCAGTTGCACGAGCGCTCGTACACGAACACATAGTTCTCGGGCACCGTAGAGCGCCACAGCTGCTCGGCGCGCGCGAGATTCTGTGCCTCGTCACAAGCCACGAGCAAAGCGACCGCGCACAGAGCCGTCGCCGAGAACCCCACGCCACGTGCCCAGTGCTCGATGATTCGCATACCGCTCATGGTAGCGACCAACCTCAGCGCGGTGTGTCGAAAGCGAAACGGTGCCGGGCCGGCGCGACCAGTCGGCCGTACTTCCAGCGCTTTTGTTCGGAGCGGCAAGACGGACTGGCCCGCCGTCCCGCAGCCTTTCTGCGCGCGTTCGCCATGCGCGTGCTGATACTCCCGCCAATCCGGAGCGGTGGTGACGGAGCCGATGAGCTCGGCGACGAGTCCACCGAGACCGAGACGGTGACCCAAGCAGCGACCAATTGTGCGGGGAGTCCCGAAGCCACCGTGGGCGGAGCTGCAGCACAGCAAGTGCCTCGTACTCACGCGCTCGTGCTCGTTGTGCGGGTAGCACGTGCGTGCACAGCACCCATCGAACGTTCAGCTTTCGTTACTCATTGAGGAGGTGCCAAACGTTCCTGGAGGAAACGGGCGACCTCGCGTCGCAAATCAATGGTTCGAGCGGCTCGGCTGGCGAGCAGTGATTCATTGAAGCGTTTGGCGAGCTCCACTCGCACTCCACGTTCGACTTCACTCCGTGCAAGCGCCGTACCGCTCTCGACCTGAGTATCGAGCTGAAGGTGGCCGGGCGTTACGCGCGAGGCCTCGATGAACAACGTCAATGAGTCGAACAGGTGGATCGTGTACCTGAAGCGAGCTTGTGCGGAAATTCGATAGTTTTCGCTAGCATCCACGAAGCCCAGCTTGCCCTGCACCTCGACGTGCAGCAAAACCGGAATGGTCACGTCGAACGACTCGCGGCCGATTCGCTCCACCTGCGGATCCGCAACACTTGCCGTGGTCGTGACGTGTATTTGCACAGGCCCTAGACGTTGCTCCTGCACTTGCCGAAACTCGCGCGCTCCGATCAGCGCCGCGGTCTGCGCCTTCAGCGTTTCAGGATCGAAGACCGTTTTGACGAAGCACTCACCGAACTCGGCGGCGGTCACTTTTCGATTGAACGCGGCAATCGCATTCGGCATCGCATCGACCGAGCGCTCGGACAGCAGCGGCGGACGCGCGGTCTGCACCCCCGTGCCCAACCGCAACACCACGGAAAACGGCGAGCCCTCTACGTCTTGCAAGACGTTCGCTTCAGACGTGTACACGAGCTGTTGTCTGCGAAATACACGGAAATACAAGTCCGGGCGACGATCCAGTATTTGCGCGTTTGAAAACGCCGATTCTGTAAATTCTACACTGAACTTTCCGGCGTTATCTGTGGCCTGATGACCAAGCGGGTCGTCCTCAAGCAAATCTTGATCCCAGACTTCTACCACTGCTCCTGACACCGGCGTGCCGTCGACGTCGAGTACGGTTCCAGTTACGACGAGCGTGTCGTCCACGCTCTGCGTGCGATCGGTCATCTCTGCCTCCCTCGGTTTTCCCCACCCGGTTAGCGCGCGCGATTGCAGGCGTCGTGCGTCAGCACAACGCGAGCAGTGAACGTCATGGAAGGTGAACAATGCACTGGCGTCAAGTCCAGCGACCATGCTACCCATCCAATTAGAGGGCGGGCCGTAATGGGGCTTGCGAGGTGTCGCTTCGACCAACGAGGCGGACGGCTATCGCGCCATTCATGAGCTCGTATCGAGCAGAGGAGGTCTGATGAATTTGCTGGATGTGTTTCGGCGCAATGCAGCTATTGCGCCAGATCTTCCTCGCGTGATCATCGAACACGAGGGTGGTCAATCGGACGAGCTCACACCTGCCGTGATCGCACGCGGCATGATCGCCTATGCCGAGCGCTATCGCGAGCTCGGTGTCGAACGCGGCGATCGCGTTTTGCTCGCCCTCCCGACCAGCAAGGAATTCGTGTTCGCGTTCTGGGGTTGTTACCTGAGCGGCGCGGTTCCCGTCCCTACGTACCCGCCTTTGCCCGGAGCGCGTTTTCAAACCGGTATGGATCGCCTCGCGCGCATCGCCGAGCGATCGAGAGCGCGCGCTCTCGTCACGATTCCCGCGCTTCGCGATCTGCTCACATCCATGGATCGGCCCATGCCGCCGTTCGCAGAGGTGGATCTCGACAGCGGGCAGCTCCCCTCACCCGAACACTCGTTGGCTCGCATTCAGAACACCCCTGCCCCCGACCCTGAAG
>DATHEN010000379.1:0-3431 GCA_035318565.1 Polyangiaceae bacterium | reverse complement strand
CCGGTGAACGCCTTGACCTGAGCGCGAGTGAATGGGTCGTCCTGCCAGCGGCCGGCGGTATCGCGACAGCGCGGATCGACCACCAAGCGCGACAACGCCGGGTCCATCGGTTCCGCACGAGACTCGTGCGCCGCCAGCAGCGTGAGTACAGAAGCCGCACATGCCGCCAGGCGAGCTCTAAGACCCAAATGGACCACGCTCGGCCGAGGCTACTTGCCGCCCGGGATTCACGTCAAGCTAACCTCCGAGGACCTGGCGCCGGCTGATGACCAAGGTATGGAGCCTCATGGCTCGCCAGACGGATGCGCCGGATCTGCCGCCCACACCCGGACGATTGCGCGCAAAAACTAGGGTCGAGCCCTTCCACGTGGTGCTCGTGGAGCCCGAGATTCCACCCAACACCGGCAACGCGGCCCGTTTGTGCGGAGCCACCTGCTGTCCGCTGCACTTGGTGGGCAAATTGGGCTTTCGCATCGACGAGCACGCCGTGCGACGTGCCGGTCTCGACTACTGGCACCTGGTACAGGTTGCCCAGCACCCGACCCTCGCGGACGCCGAAGCTCGGATTCGCGCGCAGGCGGCGGCCCTGGGTCGGAGCTCGCGCACGTGGCTTCTGAGCGGCAAAGCCACACGGAGCTACCTCGACGCAGGCTTCGCGCCGGGTGACGCGCTCGTGTTCGGCAAAGAGAGCGTGGGCCTGCCCGACGCAGTGCTCGAAGCTCGTCCGGATCGGGTGATCGGCATCCCCACGCTCGGCGAAGTGCGCAGCTTGAACCTGGCCAACGCGGTCGCGATCGTACTCTACGAGGCCCTGCGTCAGATCGGCGCGCTCGGCGTGGACGCGGAGCGGCGCTGAAGCTCAATACATGCGCGGCGCGGCGCCGGTGAAGTCAGCGTGCACCTGTTTTTTGTCGCCGGGCAAAAGTTGCACGGTGCCGACCAGCTTCTCGTTCAGAGCGGGAGCCACGAATACGACTTGATACGTCCCCGGCGCGAGATCGCGCAGCGCCAAGGGCGTGTCACCCACGCGCCCCGCGATGCTCACTCGCGCCTTCGGTTCGGAGCTCAAGCTCAGACTGCAAAGAAGCGGCGCCGGAGCCGCGCTGCTGGAAGCGAGCGTCGTCGGCGCTCGCTTCCAGGAAACGGGAGCTCCGGCCTCGCTCGACGCGAGCGCGGTCGCAGCGTCTGCGCGCTCGCGCTCGGCGCTTGCCTCGGGCGCCGAAGCAGGCGGCGAAACCAGCGCAGGTGCCTCCGTGCCCGGCGCCAACGCCCGCGCCGCCGTCGCGGTTGCTCCGCGCTCGAGCCGAGCAACGGCGTGCGCGTTCGAATCGCTCACCCAACGCGCGCCCGTCACCCCGAGTAAAGCGAGGAGCACGACAGCGAGCGCCCCAGCCGCCCAAACCGGCCTTTTCCGTGCCTTTTGTGGGGTGTCGGCGAGCACCGGCACCGGCTGAGAGTCGGCCGCGGCGTCGATGCGCAGCGTCTTGGCTTTGCTCGCCCGGGGCGGCCGCGCCTCCGCGCTCGCTTCGCCGGCCGGCGCCGGCGGAATGCTGGGCAGCTTGCGCGTCCAAACGTTCAGGTCTTCGCGCGCCGCGAAGGTGCGGGTCGAGAGCTCGGGCACCGCTCCGGCAGCCATGGCCGGCGTGCTCGGTCCGCCCGTGGCGGGCTGCGACGCCCGCTCTGCTCGTGGGATGCGCGGCTGAGAGCCGCGGCGCGCGCGGGCAACCCGCAAACCGAGCCGCCTTTCGAGCTCGCCCAGATCCTGGTTGCGCAAGAATTGTCGCAGCGGTCGCGCCAGGAGCTCCGCGCTCTCGGGTCGCTCGTCTGGGACGAGGCTCGTGGCGCGAGTGAACAGATCGCTCAGCGAAGCCAGTCGCTCGTCACTCGCTTGCAAAGGGCGTCTGGGCTCGTGCAGCGCGTTCTCGCACGCTTCCACCGTTTCACGGCGAAACGGCGGCGAGCCCGTCCAGGCTTCGATCAGCAAGACCGCGACGGCGAACACGTCGCTGGCGGGGCCGAGCGGTTTGCCCTCGAGCTGCTCGGGCGGCATGTGGCCAGGTGAACCGAAGATTTCAGCGCGCGCCGTGCTGCTTCCGGTGCCGCCCTGGGCCGGCGCCGCGATGCCGAAATCGATCAGCCGCACACCGCCCTCGTCGTTGATGATCACGTTCCGCGGCGTGACGTCACGATGCACGATGTGCGCGCGGCGGTGCGCATAGTCGAGCGCGCGGCATATCTCGACGCCTACATAGGCGCCCTCTTCGGGACTGAGCGGACCCGTCTCCGCCAGGAGCTCCGACAAGGTGACGCCCTCGCAGAACTCCATGGCGATGTAGTAGACCCCTTGTTCGACTCCGAGCTCGTAGACCGGGACGATGTTCGGGTGGCTCAGCTCGACCGTAGTCTTGGCTTCTTCCACGAATCGCCGCACGAATGCCGGATCGGATGCCAGCTCGGGCCGAATCTGTTTGACGATCAGGCGTTTTTCGAACCCGACCGCCCCGCGTAGCGTTGCAAGATACACGCGCGCCATGCCCCCCGACGCGAGCTCGCGCTCGAGCACGTACTTGCCGAAAACCTGCGGGAACATTGCGCTCGCGTATCGTAGCGCCGTCCGCCTGCTGCCGCTGCTTTTCCTGGGTTGTGATGCGGAGCCGGCGCGCGTGCTCCACATCCACGCACATCGGCTCGAGGGCTGCCCCGTGCCTGCGGACGCCGCGCTGCAGCTGCATGCGCTGGGCGACTTCGACGTTTCCAATCGCACGGTGGAAATCGTGCACACGTCAACGCAAGAGCGAGAGCTGCCGCTACCTTTCTCGACCCGCGCCGTCGCGCTCCGGGCCAGCGGCGGCTCGGCCCGTTTCCACGGGCTGGGCGAACGCACGGGTGAGCGCGTGGACGTACTTTTGTGGCCGGAACTCAGCGATTGTGAGCTGTATCGCCCCGCCGAAACGCCCGCTTACCCCGCGCCGCGAGGCCGCCAGGCGATGGGCGTTTCGCACTCACAGCAAACCTTGCTGGTGGCGGGCGGCGTTGGCGACAGCTCGGCCAGCGCGCTTTCGCTCGACCTCGAGACCGGCATCGCAACGCGTATCGAGGGGGACGGCGGACTGCTCGAGCGTCACGAGTACGCGACGATCAGCGAGTTCGGCGACGCCCTGCTCGTCGCCGGTGGTTACGACGTCGTGGAAGAGCGCAATGCCGCCGCCGAGGTGTTCGAGCCCGGTCCAGCGCGCTTCACGAGCACACCGATCACGCTGAGAAACCCGCGCCGCCGGCATACCGCCGTGGTGCTGAAAACCGGCGAGACGCTGCTCGTGGGCGGCCTGAACGCGAATGGCCGCCCGCTGCTGAGCCTGGAGCTGGTCTCGCCGAGCCGCCGTGCAGCCGAGACCGTGGTGCCGCTGCTGAAGACGCCGCGCGTGGAACCG
>DATHEN010000378.1:0-2494 GCA_035318565.1 Polyangiaceae bacterium | reverse complement strand
AATGTGTGCAGAGCCTCCACGGCGCGCAGGCTCGAGCCGCCCGTCGTGATCACGTCTTCGAGCAGGACCACGCGAATGCCGGGAAAAAGCGCCTTGTCGTTTTCGACCAGCTTTGCGCTGCCGTGATCCTTCTGCTGCTTCCTCACGTACAGAGCGGGAAGATCCCGCCCGCGCTGGTGGCTCACCAGGGACACCGCGCTCGCCAGCGGGCAGCCGCCGAGCTCGACCCCGGCCACGGCATCACAAGCAGGCAGCTCGGCCAGGGCGTCGAACAGAAGATTGCCTGACAGCGCATGACCTTCGGCAGTCAGCACGGTCTGCTTGCAATCGATGAAAAAGTCGCTCTCCTTGCCGGAGGCGAGGCGGACGCGCTTGCGCTCGAAGCTGCGCTCGCGCAGCAGCTCCAGCAGCCGCTCGCGTTTCGCGGGATCGCTCACCGCTTGCGGCTCTTCTTCTTCGCCTGTGCGCCCTTCGGCAAGACGGGCACCACGGGTGGTGGCGGCCGTTCACGTCCATTTTCGCCGGAGCTGTCCGCCTCCGAGGCGAGTGCGCTCCGCGAAGATTCCACGGCGTCCTCCTCGCTGGAGTCTTCGAGCTCGGGTGATTCCTTGGGCTCGGCGGGCGCGCGCGCTTCGACGGCGCGCGGCTCGCTGCGGCGCCCTTCGAAGGGGCGCGCATCGCGCGAGCGCGAATCTGCGGCGAAAGGCCGTGCCTCGGCGCGCATCTCACTGGAACGCGCTTCCTGGGCGCGTCCGTCGCTGGCCCCGGTGCGCGTTTCGGACGCGCGCAGCGCCGGCCGTTGTGGCAAGCGGTGCACGGTGCCCAAGCTGGCCGCCTTGCGCTGCGCCGGCAGCGATGGCTCGCCTTCGGTGCGCACGTTGCCGCGCACCAGCGCACCATTGGTGATGCCGATACGCGGGGCCAGAATGTCTCCCACGACGCGCGCGCCGGCTTCGATGAGCACGGCTTCGCTGCCGTTCAGGTCGCCGAGTATGCGACCTCCGATGGTGATTTGCGTCGCGCTGATGTTGCCTCGCACCGCAGCGGCGTCGCCGAGCACGACGTCACCGCTGATGGTCACGTCGCCTTCGACGCGGCCGAAAATAGAGAGGCTACCCTCGCCGCGCACGTTGCCGCGCACCACGGTACCCGGGCCGATAACCGATCCGTCCGTCATCCTCACACATCCATATCGACGTTGCCCTTGAACGAGGCCCCGTCTGCAATCGTCAACCGTGCAGCCTTGACGTCGCCGATCAACTTGCCGCCAGCCTGCAGATCGACGCGTTCGCTGGCGCTCACGTTGCCGGTAACCTGGCCGCCCACGCTCAAACTGGCTGCGCTGACGTCGGCTTCGACGGCGGCGCCCGGAAATACCGAGACCACGTCGCTCGTGCTGAGGGTGCCGCGGACCGTGCCCTGCACCTCCACTTCCTCGTCACTCGTGATTTCGCCTTCGATCGTGAGACCGACTCCAATGACCGTGCCTGCCATGTTTCTTTCTCCGAGCCGCGAGCGTCACTTTCGGCGCTGCGGCTGACCCAAGTCCAGCTCGAAATCTGCGTCGAGCCGGATAGCAATTCGCGAGCCCGGTTCGATGGTGACCTGCGCTGCCTTCATTTCACCGCGCACGACGGCGCCGGCGTGAATCGCCACCGGCCCCGTGCTCGTCACGTCTCCCAACAGCGAGCCTGCAATTTCGATGGTTTCGGCCTCGACGTTGCCCTCGATCGTGGCGCCCTCCGCGAGCTCGAGTGGGCCGCTGAGGGATACGTCGCCGCGCACGTTGCCTTCGACGCGCAGACCGCCCTCGCCGCTGATCCGACCGGTGATGCGGGTGCTGCTGCCGACGGTGCTGAAGTCCGAAGTGTGCCTTGCCATCGAATGCGGCGGGCACGCTACCACTACTCTGGCGGTCCTGACCAGGGCGGCTCCGCGCCGGGATTCGTGGGTCGCAGCAGGCGCTCAGCGGGGCTCTGCGGCGGCCAAAATGTCGCTGGCTCGCGTGAGCGAGTGGTGCAGCCAACGCGCGTAAAGTAAGCGTTTTTGGGCAGCCTCCAGGTCGCCCGGGCGCGCGCCGGCAGCGGCCAGCAGAATCGCGGCAGAAACGCTGACGTTCAAGCTTTCTGCGAAGCCGCGCATCGGAATTCGCACCGTGCTGTGCGCCGCGGCGTACAAGCCCTGACAGATGCCGTCGTGTTCGTTTCCGAGCACGAGAGCGACGCGCGGAACCGCTGCCAGTTGCTCGGGCAACAACTCGCCCTCGGGATGGCTTGCGATCAGACGGTAGCCGGCAGAATGCAACGTCCGAATCGCTGCTTCGGGAGTCGGATGGGTGATCACATCGACCCATTGCTCGGCGCCCTGCGTGACGCGACGCGCGATCTTGAACGACTCGCGCCGGGTCACGACGTGCACGCGCTGGACGCCGAACGCGTCACAAGATCGCAGCACGGCGGCACCATTGTGAGGATCGTGCGGAGCGTCCATCACC
>DATHEN010000377.1:0-3985 GCA_035318565.1 Polyangiaceae bacterium | reverse complement strand
GGCTACGCCACCCGTTCCGGCTGCGCCTGCCGTTCCGGCTACGCCACCCGTTCCGGCTACGCCACCCGTTCCGGCTACGCCACCCGTTCCGGCTACGCCACCCGCTCCGGCTGCGCCACCCGCTCCGGCTGCGCCCGCTATGCCGCCGGTGCCCGCTGCGCCGGCGCTTCCAGCAACGCCACCAATACCTGCGCTTCCGGCGACACCGCCCGTACCGGCAACGCCTCCAGTGCCCGCAGCACCACCTGCTCCGGCGTCGGGGACGCCGCAGCCAGGGATGGGCGTGAAGACACAGCCCGCCGTGCTCGGACACGTGTCGATGGTGCACGCATTGCCGTCGTTGCAGACGCGCGGCGTGTTCAGACATACGCCGGTCGGGCTCACACAGCTGTCATTGGTGCAGGCGTTGGAGTCGTCGCAGCTCTTCTGGACGTGCAGGCAGGTGCTGCCAGCCGCGTTGCAGGAGTCGGTCGTGCAAAGGTTGCTGTCGTCGCAGTTCACAGGACCGGGAGTGCACGCCCCACCCGCGCAGGTATCACCCTTGGTGCATTCACTGCCATCGTTGCAGCTTGCGATATTGGGCGTTCCGATGCAGAGGCCCGTATCGATGTCGCAGGCGTCGTTGGTGCAAACGTTCTGATCGTTGCAATCAGGCTGAGCTCCGGCCACGCACACGCCGGCCGCGCTGCAGCGATCGCGCGTGCAGAGCGAACCAACGTTGCACGTGGTGTTCGCCGGCAAATTCATGGTCGTGCACTGAGTGACGTTGACCATGTTGCAGGTTTCGAATTTGCAGGTGGCTCCATCACGTCCGTGGGCGCACGGGCTGCCGGCATCCGTCGGGATCGCCTCGCACTGACCCGTGCCGTTACACTGCGCTTCACACGGAGAATCGAATGCCGTTAGCCTGCAAGAGGCGCCCTTGGCGGCAGGTGCTTCCAAGCACGTTTTGCCCGAGCAGCGGCGCGCGCACGCGGGGTTGCCCACGGCGTTGATGTTGCCGCACACGCGGCCATTCAAGTTGGCGAGGCCAAGTGTGCTGATCGCGAGACAGCTCGGGGTGCCGCCCGGGCTGATGGTGCACATGTGGTCGCACTCGAAGAGCGGACCGGCTCCGTCGGGATCGCAGGGATAACCAACGGTGTTGACGTTGCACGCAGCGGCGCGAATCGCCTGCTCCGCGCTCTCCACCTTTTCCTTGGCCGCCGGCTTGGACGAGCCGCCGTCGTCGCTGGAGGCGCACGCAACCGCGAGGCCGAATGTCGTAGCTATAAGCAAAGAACAAGTTCTCATCACACGCATCGTCGTGTCTCCCTGTCTCCCGCATCCGCGCCGCATTTCGGGCGCCACTACGCAGCATACGACCATGCAAGCGTCCTTTGGAAGCGGATTGCCACAGTGCAACCCGCGCAAAGTTCCGCATTTTCGCTGCGAAGCGCGCAGCGCACTGTTGCAACCGCGTCACGCGGTCGATGTAGGGAGCACGGCACTACGCCGCCATTTGCCGGACTTCTTGGGCCGCTTTCGTGAACGAGCGCACAAAGGCAAACAGCGGCGCCACCTACCGGTGCCGCCGCTGTTCCGTGCCCTTCTAAGCGTCAGGCGTCAGTTGCCGGCCATCTTCGCGACTTCGTCCGCGAAGTCGGGCGCTGTCGGTTTTTCGATGCCCTCACCCACTTCATAACGCACGAAGCGCGCGATCGTCACTTCGCCACCCAGCGCCTTGGAGACTGCGGCGCGGAGTTGTTCGATGCTCTTGTCGCTCTCGAGGACGCTCGCTTGTTCGAGCAAGCAAACTTCTTTCATCCACTTGGCTAGCTTGCCCTCGATGATCTTGGGGCGCGCTTTCTCGGGTACCGGTTTCGGATCTTCGGCCATCTGGGCTTCGATGATTTCGCCCTGCTTCTTCTTGGCGTCTTCCGGCACTTCGCTCGTGCTCACGTGCTGCGGTGACATCGCGGCGATCTGCATGGCCACGTCGTCCACGAACTTCGAGAACTCGGGCTTGCCCGCGACGGCGTCGGATGCGGCGCGCACGGCGAGCAGCACGCCGATCTTATCGCCCATATGGATGTAGGAGTGGACCTTGCCGGCGCCATCGATGCTGAGGCGCTCCCAGCGCCGCACCACGATGTTCTCGCCGAGTTTGCCGACGAGCACGGCCCGCGCCTCTTCTACGCTGCCGCTTCCGCCAGGGAACGGCTCACCGCCGAGGTCGGCTCCGGACTTGGCGGAGCTGGCGGCTTCCAGCGTCTTCTGGACGAAGCTCTTGAACCCTTCGCTGCGCGCGGCGAAGTCGGTTTGGATATTGACCTCGACGATCACGCCAGCCTTGGCGTTTTGCTCGAGGCGGACGGCAACGGTGCCCTCCGTGGCGACCGCCCCGGCGCGCTTCGCGCTCTTGGCAAGGCCCTTCTTGAGAATGATTTCGACTGCCTTGTCCATGTCGCCTTCGGCTTCCATGAGGGCGCCGCGACAGTCGTTCAAACCTGCCTGGGTTCTATCGCGCAGCTCTTTGACTTGCTGCATGCTGACCTGAGCCATGTCTCACATCTCCGTACGAAATTGGGCGAGCCGCCCATTCACAAACTCGCTGGGAAGCACAGCCCCGGCGCCGCTGAGCACCGGGGCTTTAGCTATCCGACCTCGTGCAGTGGAGCGGAGGACTCCGTGAGCCTCGCGCTGGGCGCGCTAGCGCGCCTCTTCTGATCCCTGATTCATGCGGCGCGGTGAGTTGTAGATCACCTGCGCGTCGGGGCCGCCGCGTTCGCGATCGCGCCCCTGGCCGGCGTTGCGCTCCTGCCGGCGCGCGGCTCCGTACACACACGCGTCCGCCAGAGCGCCCGTGATGAGGCGGATCGAGCGAATGGCGTCGTCATTGCCGGGGATCACGTAGTCGACTTGATCGGGATCGCAGTTGGTGTCCGTGATCGCCACGATTGGAATCTTGAGCTTGCGGGCCTCGGCCACCGCAATTATTTCCTGCGCGGGGTCGATGATGAAAACCGCGGAGGGCAAAGAGCCCATGCCCTTGAGGCCGCCGATGTACTTCTCGAGGCGAGCGCGCTCTTTCTCGAGCTGCACGGTCTCTTTCTTCGGCAGCTGTTCGTACGTGCCGTCTTCGCGCATGCGCTCGAGCGAACGCAGGCGATCGAGGCCGCCTTTGATGGTGCGGAAGTTCGTGAGGGTTCCGCCGAGCCAGCGGTTGGTCACGAAAAACATGCCGGCGCGTGCAGCCTCTTCGCGCACGATTTCTTGTGCCTGGCGCTTGGTGCCGACGAACAGCACACCGCCGCCGCGACCGACCGTTTCCGTGATGAAATCGAAGGCGCGCTTGAAGAGCTGCGTGGTCTGGTCGAGATCGACGATGTGAATGCCGCTGCGCGAACCGTAGATGTACGAACGCATCTTCGGATTCCAGCGCTTCGTCTGATGGCCGAAGTGGACGCCGGCTTCGAAGAGCTCGCGTACGCTGAGCGGTTGCCCTTGATCGCGCATCTGGCGCGGCTCACCCGCCGCTTGCACGCGTTCGCCGGCCAGGGCCGCGGTCTTGGAGAGCTCGGGGACGGGGACATCCCCGCTGGCACCGTTACCGTTGCTGCCGTTTTCTACGGCATGTTCTTCATTCATTGCGCTGCTCCTTTCGGTTTTGCCTCCGCCCTGTCGCCGAGCCAACTCCGCGGTCACGCAGGGCGTGGCGGAGCACCGGACTCGGTCGTTTGCGCACAGGGCGTGTGGTTTAGTAGGATTGGAATTGTCTGCTCTTCGCAGGGCGCGGGAACTTACGGCATTGGGGGCCGCTGAGCAAGCCGGGATCGCACCGGCAGACCGCTCCTCAGCTGAGCACGCTGAAGAGCACAATGAGCAGTGCGACCGCAGAAATCAGCAGATTCAGCGCACCGAGCAGTATGCCTGCAACCGCCATGCGCGCGCCGCCGGTGCCGTTGGGATCCTGCTTTGCCGCTTTTCGCGCGATAAAACCGGC
>DATHEN010000376.1:0-9145 GCA_035318565.1 Polyangiaceae bacterium | reverse complement strand
AGCGGCCACATTGCCTGGCCCCCCAGCCCGGGTCGTCATTCGCACCGGCGATGGTGCCCTGAGCGTCGAGGAGGCCACGCTGAACACCGACACCGACGCCGAGCCGGCCCCTCTCACCGGAGCCGAAGTCGCCGCTCTCGTCACTGGCGCGGCAATGCTAGAGTGGCAACCTCCGGAGGGAAATGGATGAACGATCCCATGAGCCTGGCGCGCAGCGCTCGAGAGAATCTTGCCCACGGGCTGGCAGCCTTGCAGAGCCCGGGAGTACCGCCGCAAGTCATGGATGTGGCAGAGCCCATTGCTCATGCGATGAGCGCTTTGCATCGCATCGAAACTACGCATGGCGCGTCATTGGCAGACAACGGCGCGCTCGCGCTTACTGCAGTGCGTCGCGCGCTCGCGATGCTGCAGTCGCAGCCGTACCAGCACCCCGCCGTGAACCAGGCCATGGAGGCCATCGCGAGTTCGCTCAGTCTGGTTCACACCATCAGTCAGAGCGCGTCCGGAGCACCCCCGGCGCTGCCCAATAACGCCGCCGCTTTCGCGGGAACCGTCGCGCTCGATCCGAATCTCGCGCAACACGCGCGCCAGGCGGCGCCGCCCACGCAGCCCTCGCCAGCAGCTGCTGCGCCTCAATACGGCGGCGGCTATGCTCAGCCGAATGCGTACGCGCAACCCGGCTATGCGCAACAGAATGCATATGCAGATCCGGGCTATGCGCAACAGCATGCGCATGCGGATCCCGGCCACCCGCAGCAAAATCCCTACGCGCAGCCCGGCTACGCGCAGCCCGTGGCTCAGCCCCCTGCGCAAGCGCCCAACATGGAGTACGCCCAGCAATATGCCGCAACGCACGCTCAACCGATGGTACCACAGCAGATGCCGCCCCAGCCCGCTGCGCCTCCCGCGCCCGCGTGGCAGCCGCCGCCTGCTCCTCCCGGCGTGCATGCCCCAGCCCCGCAACCCATGAAAGAGGGCGCCATCCGCGTCGAAGCCGAGCTCGGTGCTCACAGCGCGACCAACTTCTACAAGGGCTTGAGCGGCAACGACGTGATCGACTCGGGTGGCATTTTCATCGCCACCTACCAGATCCCCGAGATCGGCCAAGACGTCTTCATCCGGGTGTCCATGCCGGGTGGTTACGAGTTCGAAGCGGCTGGCATCGTGCGATGGACCCGCGACATGCCGCACTCCGGAGCCGACGCGCCTCCCGGCTTCGGCGCGCAGTTCACGCAGATTTCTCCCGAAGGACGCCAGCTGGTTTACCGCTACGTACGCAACCGAGAACCGCTCTTCCACGACGATCTGTGAGGCACAGGCTCGCGGCGCTGCTGATTGCCGCGTGCGTGCTGGCACTCGGCCGATCTGCACACGCGGGCGACCCGTATCTCGATTGGTACACGCTCGAGACGCCGCGCTTCCGCGTGCACTATCACTCGGGGCTCGCGCGCACTGCGCAGCGTGTCGCGGATCTGGCCGAGGCGATCCACGCGCGGCTCTCGCCGCAACTCGAGTGGGTACCCGCTGAGCTGACGCAGATCGTCATCACGGATACTTCGGATTCCGCCAATGGCTCGGCCACCGCGCTGCCGTACAACGCCATCCGACTCTTCATCACGGCGCCCGACGACATGTCCGTGCTCGGGGACTACGACGACTGGCTGACCGAGCTGTTGACGCACGAGCACACTCACGTGCTGCACGCGGACAACACGACCGGCGTCCCCGCGCTCGTCAACGCCGTGCTCGGCAAGTCCTTGGCGCCGAATCAAGCCCAACCACGCTGGATTCTCGAGGGTCTGGCCGTGGCCCTGGAGAGCGAGCACACGAGCGGCGGACGTCTGCGTTCGACTCAATTCGACATGTTTCTGCGCGCGGACGTGCTCGCCGACAATCTCGCGTCACTCGATCAGATCAGCCACCCCGCGCGGCGCTGGCCATCCGGTAACCTCTGGTACCTCTACGGCGGGCACTTCATCGGCTGGATTCAGAGCGTGTACGGCCCGGATACATTCGCGGCTGTCGCGCACGACTACGGACAGAATCCGATTCCGTGGGGCATCAATCGCGCGATTCGACGCGCCACGGGCCGCACCTATCCCGAGCTGTTCGCGGGCTGGCGCGCGCATCTCGAGCGCAAGTACGGGGCGCAGGTAGCGGAAGTGCGCCGCCGCGGCCTGCGCGAAGGCACACGTTTGACCCATCGCGGCCAGGTCGTCGCGTCGCCGCGTTTCGTTCCGGCTTCCGCGCGCCGCTCCGAGCGCGAGGAGCTCCTTTACTACGCCGATGACGGCCACGAGACCGTGGGTTTCTACCGCGTGCCGCTTGCGTCGCGCTCGCGAGCGCTCGAAGACGAGACCGAGATCGTGACGCGCTCGGCGGGATCGGTCGCCAGCTTCGACCCCGCAGGAAACCTGGTGTTCACGAGCGTGGCGCCCTCGCGGCGGCGCTACTATTTCAACGATCTGTTTCGACTGCCGCGCGGCGCACGCTCCACGCGTGGTTTGGATAGATTTCGCGAGCGGCTTACCACGGGGTGGCGCGCTCGCGATCCGGACGTTAGCCCGAACGGACGACAGCTCGCGTACGTGACGAATCGCGCCGGCACGAGCACGCTGCGGGTGGCGGAGCTCCGCGCGGACGGCGAGCTCAGCGGCGAACGGCTGCTCGTGCCGAGCGGCGAGTACGAACAAGCGTACACGCCGCGCTTTTCATCCGACGGAAAGCGCATCGCCTACAGCGCCTGGACGCGCGGCGGGTTTCGCGACATCCGCGTGGTGGACGTCGCGAGCGGGCGGTTCTTCGCGCTTTCGCACGATCGAGCGCTCGATCAACAACCGGCCTGGTCAGCGGACGGCCGCACGCTGTTCTTCGTCTCGGATCGCACCGGCATCGCCAACGTGTACGCGTACGAATTCGAGACCGGCGCGCTTCATCAAGTCACGAACGTGTTGACCGGCGCTTACATGCCCGAGCCGGCGCCGGACGGCAGGACGCTGTTCTACGTGGGTTACACGCATACCGGCTTCGACTTGTTCTCGCTGCCCCTCGAACGCGACGCGTGGCTCGCAGCGCTCGAGCCGAGCGCGCGACCGCGGCCCGTCCCGGAGCCGAAGCCGCGACGCTGGCGCGTTCGATCCTACGATCCGCTGCCGACCCTGCGGCCCCACGTCTACGAGCTCGACTACTCGACCGGGCTCGGCACGTACGGCGGCAACTTGTTCAAGATCTCCACGAGCGGCTCGGACGTGGTCGGCCTGCATGCGTTCGGTGCGACAGTGACGCTCGACACCACGGAGCCCGGCGAGCCCGCCGCGTCTCTCGACTACGCTTATCGCAGGCTGCCGTTCGACTTTCACCTCGGCGCGTTTCGTTCGTCGGCCCCGCGCCGTGGCTATGTGTACGGAGACGTGCAGCCCGTGGTGCGCGAGTATCTGACGGGCATGACCACCGGCGTCTCGTTCGGTATGCCCGGGGAGTTCGAGTTTCAGAGCGCGTCGCTGAGTTACACGATCGCGGAGTTCAACGCGCATCTACCCGTCGGCACCCGAGCAGATCCGTACTCCACGGTTACGATCGACCCGGATCAGGGCTTTCTCGGCGCACTGCGCCTCGGCTACGTGTATTCGAACGTCGAAGGCACCGGCTACGGCATCAGCGCCGAGAAGGGCTTCGTGCTGTCCATCGCCGGAGACGTGGCCGATCCGGCGTTCGGCAGCGATTCGACGCTCACGTCGGTCAGCGGTGTGGCCGCGGCGTACGTGCCCATGCCCTGGGCTCGCCATCACGTGCTGGCAATGGCGTTCTCGGGCGCAGCCGCTGCCGGCAGCTTCGCGCGACGCGGTCTCTACGCAACCGGCGGCTTTCTCGACGGTATTTCGGTCATCGACGGCTTCACGAGCGGGCTGCGCCAAGGGGCGTTCGTGCTGCGCGGATACGAACCCGCTCAGTTCATCGGCACCCACTACAATCTGCTGAACACCGAGTACCGCTTTCCGATCCTGTACGTGGATCGCGGAGTCAGCACTTTGCCGGCATTCCTGCGAACGATAAGCGGGGCTGTGTTCGCCGACTACGGAGGCGCGTACGACGTGATGGATCTCGAAGATCCGCTGCAGTCCTTCCACCTGGGCGTGGGCGGCGAGCTCTGGTTCGACGTGGTGCTCGGATACGTGGTGAGCGGGACCATCCGCTGGGGCTTCGCGCGCGGCCTCGACGACGAAGCCCCCGGCTGGCAAAACTACCTCGTCGTGTCGTCAGCCTTTTAGGCCTGAACTGGCCACCGACGTGGGGCGTGACCGTGCTTCGTGAGCGTCTTTCGTGCGCCTGCGCTCGCGGCGACCGTCCGCAACGCACTGGGTCATCGCGAACGCGCACGTCCACGCTTTACGAGCACGAGCAGCGCGGGCCCGCTTCGGATCCAGGTTTTTGTCCCGGCCATGCCCGCGCTGCTACGAAAGCGCATGCTCCAAAAGTACGCTGCGGCCCTGCTCTTGCTGGCTGCGCTCGGCTCGAGCGGGTGCCTGGCGCCGCAAACACCTGCTGCGCGTGCTACCGACGCCGCACGCGAGCTGAACCTGGCGGCACGCTTCGGTCGCATGGACGTGGCCATCGGGCACACGGCGAGCGGCGCGCGCGGCCAGTTTCTCGAGCGCCGCACGGCTTGGGGCAAAGAGCTGCGCGTGCTGGACGTCGAGCTCGCGGGACTCTCGATGAGCGACCCGCGTCAGGCCACCGTGCTCGTGGACGTCGCCTGGACGCGCATGAGCGAAGGCTCCCTGCGTTCCACGCGCATCGCGCAGACGTGGCGCGACGACGAAGGCTGGCAGCTCGTGCGCGAGCAACGCATCGCCGGCGATATCGGCCTTTTCGGAGAGCAGGTCGTCCTGCACCACCCCGAAGCACGCGACGCTCACTTCCCCTCGAAGACAATCCGCTAGGACGAAAGTACGTCCCCCGCAAACCGCACGGGGCTGGGCCAGCCGCGGCGCTGGTTCGCGTCGCAAGGACGCTGGTTCAGCTCGAGCTCGCCGGGACTGGAGGCTCGAATGCTCAGCCAGAGAGCACGCTGCGCGCACGCATCGACACCGTCCTCCGAGTGCTTCGTCTTCTCGGGCACGGGCGCGGGCACGTTTACGGGCGGGACTACTTGCTCGACTTGCCCTTGGGCTTCTTTTGCTTCTCGGCGCGCACGGCTTCTGCGCGACGCTTCGCGCGTTCTTTCTTTTTCCGCTGGCGCTTGCGGCGCGTCATCTTGCTCGAATTTCTACTGTCGAAGCGTCCCATCGTCTTTTAACTGCGCTGTTCTGTGCGGGAGGGTAGTGACGGCTTGGGTCGACGCGGAAAGCAGTTCCCACGTTCCAGTCCGGCGGCGGACCCTACTGTCTTCCGCTGCCCAACGCCAGCCACAAGTCTCGGGCCCGAAACACGAATGGCGCGCCAGCGGCGCAGCGAACCGAACTCAGCCGCTCGAAGCGTCCTCGAGCGCACGCTCACGATCGCGCACCTCGAGGCGGTAACGGCTATTCACGGTCTCGATGTAGAAGACGTCTTTTGCGGCAAGGCGCAGCACGCGCTTCACGGGCGTGGTGACGTACTCGTGCATGCCGTCCGAAAACTCGATCACCACAACCGAGCCCTTGCGCGGTGCACGGACAAGTCGTCCGGTCACAGCCCGCGAGCCCCGACCAAGCTTACGGAGCACAACTTGCACGAACGTTACTCTAGCAATCTCACGCGACACGTCCACCCTCGTTTTCGCATGCGCCCCCGAATCCACGCCTTGGCATTGCCACGTTAGAGTGAACGTCCAAGCGAGCCGAGACATGAGGGTGGAATTTTGTTAGAGCGCTCGCCTGCCGCGCCGCCCCGCGGCCGCAAACCGGCGCTTCGAGCCTAGCCCGCGCAAACGTTCGAGAATTCTTTTGCGACGCCGCAGGGCGGCAGGAGCGAAATATGAGTTGTCCACAGCGTCCCGGGTTGTAGGTGCCGGGTCATCCAAGTCAGCTTCTGCGTAGCGTTTTTCTCACTTGGACGTCGCCAATGGCCGTTCCGACCCGCCGGCTCGTTCCGAATTCGTCGCGCGGAGGATTCCTCTTTTTTGGCCGATCGTGCTCGGGCCCGGTAACTCCCGCAGACGATGCGACCGTGGAGCAGATGGGTCGGAGTGGGCGCGGCCTTGGGAATCATCCTCGCCCTGGTGCCGGTGGTCCGCGGCAGCATCAACCTCAAGGACCCGCTCGGCAAGCTCCAGCGACGCATCAGCCCGGAGCTCGAGCTGCCGTCGCTCGACGGCCTGGACATGCAGCGGCTCACGTTACGCCCGCGGCGGGTCACCGCGCCGCTCAAGCAAGGCCGCGTCGCAGAGCTGACCCTCGATCCCGACGTACAGCGCGCGGCGCAGTCGCAAATGAAACGCTATCGGATCCCCGAGGGCGGCGTCGTGGTCATGGAGGTCAAGACGGGCCGCTTGCTCGCGTACGCCAGCTACGTGAACGAGGGACCGAAGTTCGACGTCAACACTCGCGCCGAAGCGCCGGCGGCGAGCATTTTCAAACTCGTCACCGCAGCGGCGCTCGTCGAACGCGCCGATCTCGGTGCTTCGACCGAGCAGTGTTACCACGGCGGCCGAAGCCGAATCGTGCCGACCGAGCTCGTGGACGACCCGGAGCGCGACAAGTGGTGCGCCACACTCGGCATGGCGATGGGACGCAGTCTGAACGTCGTGTTCGCGCGGCTCGCTCAAAAGCATCTCACGCCGGAAGATCTGACCGCCACCGCCGGCTCGTTCGGGTTCGGCGCGCCCGTTCCGTTCGTGCTGCCGAACGAAGCGCCGCAGATTTCGATGCCCACCGATCCACTCGAGTTTGCGCGCGCTGCAGCGGGCTTCTGGCACACCAGCCTGTCACCCCTCGCCGCCGCGTCACTGGCGCAAACGGTCGCTAACGGGGGCATCGCGCTCGAGCCCCGCTTGATCCAGGCCGTGTACAACGGCACCGAAAAGATCTGGGACGATCGCCGGCCACCAACGGTCTTGCGGCGCGCCATCCGGCCCGGCACCGCGCGCGCACTCACGGAAATGATGCTGCAAACGGTCAGCCAGGGCTCGGCGTACAAGTCGTTTCACGACGACAAGGGCCGGTCGTTCCTGGGCAGCATCGACGTCGCGGGTAAAACCGGAACGCTGACGCGAGACAAGGAGAACCGGCACTACACCTGGTTCGTCGGCTTCGCTCCCGCAGAAAAGCCCGAAGTTGCCATATCCGCACTGGTGGTGAACACGCCGAGCTGGCACATCAAAGGGCCGCAGCTGGCGCGCGATACCCTGCGAGCCTACTTCGCGAAGCGCGGCGCACAGGGTGTGACAGCGCCCTAAACGTGAGCGTGCCCGTGCCCGTGAACGTCTGATCCGAGACTCGCCCCGTGCGCGCGACGGGCTCCGGGTCTATGCTCAGCCCTGGAGCATCCGTTTGCAAAAATCCGAAGCGCCGGTTCGCGCCCGCATCGAAGTCGAGAGCACACAGGTGTTACTCGCACTGTCCGGCCCTCAAATGCAGTTGCTCAGCGAGGTAGCCCGACAGAGCGGCGCCGAAGTCAGTCTGCGCGGCAACACCATTCACATCGCGGGTGAAGAGGCTTCGGTGCGCGTCGCGGAGCGCTTCTTGAACGATGCCGCGGAGCTGGTCGGCAAAGGCTACGCGATCGGGTCGGACGACGTGGCGCGCTCGCTGCGCGAGCTGCGCGGCGATCCGAGCGCAACGCTCGTCGAGCTCTTGGACGAAACCATCACGCTCTCGCCGCGCCGGCGCTCGGTCGCGCCGAAGACACAGGCGCAGCGCCGCTACATCGAGACCATCCGCACGCGCGATCTGACGTTCGGCATCGGACCAGCAGGCACGGGCAAGACGTACCTCGCCATGGCGATGGCCGTCAGCGCGATGCTGCAAAAGAAAGTCAAACGCATCATCTTGACGCGCCCCGCGGTGGAAGCCGGAGAAAAACTCGGCTTCTTGCCGGGCGACCTGGCGGAGAAGGTAAATCCCTATCTGCGGCCGCTGTACGACGCGCTCAACGACATGCTGGATTTCGAGCGGATCGAGCAGATGCGCGAACGCGGGCAGATCGAAGTGGCGCCGCTCGCATTCATGCGCGGCCGCACGCTCAACGAATCGTTCGTTATCCTCGATGAAGCGCAGAACGCAACCAGCGAGCAGATGCGCATGTTCTTGACCCGGCTCGGCTTCTCTTCGAAGGCCGTGGTGACCGGCGACATTACCCAGAGCGACTTGCCCACGGGCGCGCGCAGCGGTCTCCGCGAAGCTCGCGACCTGTTGTCGCACATCGACGGCATCGGCTTTTGCGCGTTCTCCGACGTGGACGTGGTGCGGCACCCACTCGTGCAACGCATCATCGTGGCGTACGAGAAACGGGACCATGAGCTGGCGCGGCAGGCTCAGCAGCGCCGCGACGAGCGCCTGGAGCGTGAAGCCCGCGCCGCCGTGGGGCGGGCTCGCATGAGCCCCGAGCCGGAGACCGATCCCGGAGACGAGCTCTCGAGCGAGGAAGAGTCGAATCGCGCCCCGTTCCAACGCGAGGACCGCGGTTCGTCCAGCGCATGAAGCCTTTGGCCCTGAGCTCGGCTGCCGAGGCGACCCTCGCGACGCTCGACCGGGTGCGCGAATCGTTGAGCACGCAGGCCGAGATTCCGGGCCTGATCACGCTGCGGCCCCACCCGCTGCTGCTCTTGGTGCGGCGCGGCGAATTCGCGGTGGTGCTGCTGCCCGCCTGTGTGTGGGACAACGGCCGGGACATCCTCGAGCCGTACGTATCGCGGCTAGCAGGCGCCGAGCTGCGGCTCGTGATCCTCGGACGCCCGCACGATCCGGAGCTCGGGCGCGCGCTGAACCGCGGGCTCTCCGCAATCGTGCCGGCCGAGCCCGACTTGCGCGAGCTGCTCGTGAGCTTGAACCAGGCGTTCGAGCTGATGGAAGCCAAAGGCCGCAGCGAGAGCCGTGGCAGGTGGATGGACCGCTACGAGTACGAGCTCGGTGAGCTGCTCGAGATCGCGCGCGCCATCACCACCGAGCGCGAGATCGACAAGCTGCTCGGCTTGATCCTCGAAAAGGCGCGCTTCGTCACCGGCGCG
>DATHEN010000375.1:0-4133 GCA_035318565.1 Polyangiaceae bacterium | reverse complement strand
CCACCCTCTGCCACGACGTACTGACCGTTGCTGGCGATCAGCGCGACATTGTTCTCCCCGAGAAAGCAAGGGAACCCAGGGAAGGCGAGCTCGGACGTCACTGAGCCCACTTCCTCGCCGTCTGCGCCGGGAGCTCCTTCGCCCCCTACATCCGTTGCGCATGATGCGAGCATGCATAGACCCAGCACAGCGAATGAGGTGAGTGCCGATTTGACTTTCATACCTACCCTTTCTGTTGGTGTGAATGCCGAGGCGCTAGACGACGCCCGGTCGACGAGCGCTTGTCGACGCGCAATGTGGTGCTGCGTGCTTTGGCTAAGCGAAGCGAAACGCATGACGGATCGGCGCCGAGGTCGCCGTCCGCTGCGAGTGAGCGCCGCGCTGCGGGCACTCTGCCTATTAGTAAGGAGAGCGGCGCACCCCGTGCACGCTCTGTCGAGATTGGCGCGTAGGCGTCGATGCTTCTAACGAGAATCGAGCCCAGGCATTTCGCGACTACCAAACGCGAGAGCGCCCCGCTCTCCACGGGGTCGCTGGACGACCTTAGGAGTGCGAGGCGCTGTCACGATGTGATCGCCGAAGCGAATCGGTGGCCGGGACGTTCGGGGGATCAGCCGAGTCCGGCGCAGGGCTTCACGGCGTGTAGTCGACCTTCAGCAGGTACGTCTGGCCAATCATGGTGCAGGAGACGAAGCTCGTGCTGGTCGACAGGACGTTGTTCACCGTCAGGCTGATGGAGCCGTAGTTCGCGCCGGTGACGGGGAACGTTGCGCTCGCCTGCGATGCGATTCCGCCGTTCGAGTTGATCACGTACATCGTGCAACCCATGAGAGAGCTCGAGCTCGGCACCTTGCCGCGCACCTGCACCGTGCGGTTGGTGCCCGCGCTGTAGAAGTTCCGAAAGTAGAGCGGCATGATGTAGTTCTTCGAGAAGCAGTCGGCATCCTCGACCCGGAACGCGCCGGCGCCTCCCGGGAAGACGCTCCAGTCGAAGCAGACCTGACCCGCCTCACTCTGCATGCCGGCTGCCATCGAGAATGAATCCGCGCGCGCGGGCGGCGCGAGCGAGCCGAACGAAACCGCCGCATAGCCGAGCAACGTGATCAACGCGAGTGATGTGCGCACTGGATCCTCCCTGCGAGCGATTCGATTGCAAGCAGAGCGTGCTCTTACCTTGGGGCAAACGGCGCGCGCAACAGCAAACGATCTAAACGTACCGCCACCGCCACTACTGGCGGCACAAACTTCGATCACTCCTGTGACTCAACAGTGTGGAGTCGGTGTTACCCACAGTGGGCTTCGCTTTGCTCTTGCTGGCGCACGTCGGCGTGGAGTAGAGCTTCGCGCATGCGTGCAACAACGGCGTTCGTCGCGATGCTCTTCTTCTTCGTCTCGCAGTCGGCACACGCCGACACCTTTCCGTTCGCGTCCGGAGCTCAGAGCAACAACGGTCCGCAGTGCTTCCGCTGGAGCGCCACTCCGGGTTCGAGCGGCCTGGTCAAGGTGCTCGTCAATGGCGGCTGTGACGCGCACTACTACATGCCGCTGTACTGGCGGAACTTCTACAGCGCGAGCACCAATCGAACGGTCACACTGCGTGGGCGGCGTTCCACGGCTGCGGGCCACATCGACTGCGCCGTGTTCGTGTACGACCAGACAACGGGGAACATGCTCTCGCAGGGTACGGCGGTGTTTCCGAACACGGGCAGCAACTACACGACGGTCAGCATCACCGTGAACAACATCTTGTCGACGAGCTCGAGCTTCATCTCTTGTACACCGAGTGCAGGCGACGCGTGGCTGCTCTCCGCCAGCTGGACGCCCTGAGGTCGAGATGCGTACTGCCTGGTTGGTCGGTGCGGTTGCGGTAGCGCTCTCAGTCGCTGCCTTTGGCTTCGAACGCTCACAATCTGCCCGCGCCGAGCGCGACTCTCAGGTGAGCATGGTGGCGGAGCTGCGCGGACTGCGGTCCGAAATGCAGGACATGCAAGCGAAGCTCAGCGCGTTCGAGCAGGGGCGTCGAGAGCAAGGCGCGGCCAAACCGCCTGGTGTTGTCGTGCCGCCAGAGATCATGGCTCGGCTGACGGCGGTCGCCGAACAGAGTGCGGCCGCGACGGGACCGCAGCCGGGCAGCGCGCCGCCGCCCACTGCAGCTCAAGAGCGCGAGCAAACGCTGGAGTACGCGCGGTTTCTCGACGATCAGCTGGCCCGATTCAGCGCGAGCGATGATCCGGCGACGCCGCTCGCAGCCAAGATCAGCAAATACTTCGACAAGAGCTCGGTACTGCTCGACCTGCGCTGCGGTAAGGATCTCTGCCGAGTGCAGACGCGACACGTCGATCTCGTCGCGTACCACGCGTTCCAGACCAACGCCTTCACGCACGACGAGCGCCTGTGGTCCGGGCCAACCACGTTCGTCGTGCTGGACGAGGGCGATGACAGCGGTCGCCCGGTGCTCGCAGCCATTTACCTAAGCCGCGGCAGCGCCATGCCCTCGTCAGCACCCACGCTCTAGAGGCGGACGGAGATCTGGGTGAGGTGTGACTTCACGCGCGCTCGATGCGAGCTTGGAGGTCAGCATCGCGTCGCGAACGTAGCCGGGCGCGCTGAGCTCGCCAATTCGAACTAGCTGCTGTTGACCGTATACCACCGCGGTATACGCAATGTGCTCGACCGGGGTGACTGGCGGCTTGTGCTTCGTGCGGCGTCGCGGGAGCACGAGAGTACGGGCACGGCGCCGCGCTCGGGGCACGGCGCGAGGCTCATGTCATCAGGGGGCTCATGCGCTTTGCGTCGTTGAACACCGTCGCCGTCGGGCTCGTGCTGATCACCGGCTGTCCGAAACCGCACGCCGAGCCCGATGCGTCGAGGGACGGCTCCGCTGCGGACGCATGCGTGGACGCGGGCCCACGCGACGGAGGGGGACCGAGCAGCGGCAGCGGCGCGAGCGGTGCGCCCGATGCGGGCGATCCCGGGTGGTGCGTCGTCGACTTCCCGTGCGAGGGCGCCACCGTATGCACCGGCGATCGCCAATACCGCCGGCAGGAAACGATTGGCTGCGCGGCGTTCTGCGGCACGCGCCCTTGCTACGGCGGAGCGTGCCAGCCGTTCGGTCCGGTCGAGGATTGCCCTTCCGGAACTGCCTGCGTCGCAACGTCGCCGTACAACGGCGCGTGTAGTCCCGACATCGGCCCTCCGTTCTGCGATGAGGACGCGGATGACATCGACGCCGGCAGTGAACCGTGCCGCCCTGTGACCGGCTGCGGCGATGGCGTGCTGAACTGGCGCGAGCGCTGCGACGACGGCAATCTCTCGCCAGGCGACGGCTGCAGCGACGCGTGCACGGTGGAATCCGGGTGGGACTGTTTCAGCGGTACGCGCTGCCATCGTCACGAGTCCGGCGACTCCGAGTGCAGCGCGAACGCGTGCCGCATCGAGGCGGTCTGCAGCGAGCGGCCCTCGGGACGCGCGTGCGGCTGCCCTGCGCAATCGCTTCCGCAGTGCCCGCCGCTTCCTCTGCAGAGCCTGGGCCGCCTGCCGAACACCGATCAGGTGTGGCCGCGCGCTATCAGCCGGGACGGAACCACCGTGGTGGGCAGCGCATACGACAGCCAAGCGGCAGGGCCACTGCACTCGTACCCGTACGTGTGGCGCGCGGACGGCGGTGCCTCCGCGATCGCCGTGCCCAACGGAGCGGACGGCCAGGCGTTCTCGGTCAGCGGCGACGGTGCGGTCGTGGGCGTGATGACGAGCGGTGCCGGCTCGACCACGAACGGTTTCGCGCTGGCGAGTGCCGTCGGTGTTTCACCGATTGCGTTCGACGGTCTGTACAACACCGTCGACGTCAGCGCCGACGGTGCTGCGGTGGTCGGCATGTTCATCCTTGGCGATGCTAGCTACGACGCGTTTCGCTGGACGGCGGCCACGGGCCATCTCGACCTCGGCCACCTGCAGCTGGCGCAGTGCTTCGACGCGCCTGACTCGGGCGGTTGCGTGTCGACCAGCGAGGCCTACGCCGTCAGCGCGGACGGCAGCACGGTGGTCGGCGTTTCGAGCGGCTACGCGTTCCGCTGGAACGAGTCCGCGGGAATGCAGAGACTCGAGCCGCTCGCGAGCCCGCCGACCAGCAGCTA